>JANYCV010000064.1 GCA_025360145.1 Acidobacteriaceae bacterium | reverse complement strand
TTGACGTATTCGGCGATGATGGAGTCGTCAATAACGCGGGCCGAACGCTCCACTTCCTGCGCTACCTGTTTGCCAAGCGCAATTTCTTTTTCAATCGAATAGAAATTGACACCCTTGTCGACATTGCGGTCGCCAATTGCATCCGGGTCTTTTTTCTTGTCTTTTGCAAAGCCGCTGGCCGGTACTAGCAGCGCTAGCGCGGTCAGCAGTGAGAGGGGAGCGGCCAAAAGGCGATTCATCCGTTACTCCTTGACTGCCAGAGATGCTTCTGCACTTATTATATACCTCGGAAGGTCTGGCCGAATGCAGGTTCCTATTTGTTTAACGTATAGTCGGGAGGATGAGTTACAAATATTCCACAGCGGAGACTCAGAGCCTGGCGGTTCAGTATCGGGAGCAGTTTCCGGTGACCGGGAAGCTGGTGTATCTAAACCATGCCGGCGTCGCACCGCTCTGTAAGCCTGCTTCCGACGCCATGAAGCAACTGGCGGAGGACGCCTGCCTGTATGGCTCGCTTCACTATGACCAATGGATGGACGCCTACGAGGGGCTGCGGGTTGCCGCGGCGCGGCTGATTGGCGCGGCGTGGCCGGAAATTGCCATCGTAAAGAACACTTCCGAGGGGATTGCCACCATCGCCATGGGGATCGATTGGCGGCCGGGGGATAAGGTGGTCGCGTTTCAAGAGGAATTCCCGGCGAATTTTTACCCGTGGAAACGCCTGGAGGCGCGCGGCATCGAGGTTGTCTGGCTTTCGATCTCCGATTCACTGGACCGGATCGACGAGGCGGCGAAGGGCGCGCGGTTGCTGGCGATCAGCTTTGTGCAATACCTCGGCGGATTCCGCGCGGACCTGGAGGCGATTGGCGAGATCTGCGCGCGGCGCGGGTGCTTCTTCTTTGTCGATGCCATTCAGGGGATGGGTGCGTTTCCGATAGACGTCCGAAGGTGCCGGATTCACGCGCTGGCGGCTGACGGGCATAAGTGGATGCTGGGGCCGGAAGGCTGCGGTGTCCTTTATATATGCAAGGACGTGCAGGATTCGATTGAGCCGGTGGAGTTCGGGTGGACCAACGTGGCCGGGTACAACGACTACGCATCGCGCGACATGGCGCTGCGAACCGATGCCGGACGGTATGAGTGCGGGACACTGAACACGATCGGCTGTTTCGGGCTGCGGGCGGCTCTCGATTTCATCCTGGACGTGGGCGTCGAGCGGATTGGTCCGCAGGTGCAGGCGCTGGCGGACCGAATTGCCGAAGGCGTCGGTTTGAAGGGCTATGAGGTTTTGGGCGAGAGAACTCCGGCAACCGGAGCGGGGATTGTGGCCTTCCGAAAGCCGGATGTCGATGCCCGTACGATTGTCCGGGATTTGAAGTCGAAAGGTTTTATCGCTGCGCCGCGCCAGGGTTGGGTGCGCACTTCCCCGCACTTCTATGTCGGCATGGAAAAGATTGAGGCATTGCTTGAGGCTCTACCCTAAGCCCAGTCTTACTAACCTCAGATCTTCCACCCTAAGCCCAGTCTTACTAACACACTCCCAAAAAGAGGTGGGGCGGTCCCCCTGGACGGCACCGGACGCCCTCGTCCGGGCTAGCTAACGCACTAAGCCGGAACGGTTTCCGGTTTTCTCGGAGGCGGGATCGCATTTCCCAGGTTCATCGAACCGCCGCCTTCACTCACATAGTTCCGGTTCCACGTAGGAATCTCGAACGTCACGTCGCCCAGCACCACGCACTGGCAACCAAGCCTGGAATGGAGCGTCAACCCCGGCGCCATTTCCAGGCGGTCCGCCTCGTCGTCGTCCATCTCGGAAAGTTGATTGTCGCCTCCACCCTTCACAATTACGTGGCAGGTGGTGCAGGCATTATTACCGCCGCAGGCATGTTCCAGATGAATGCCATTGCTCAAGCAAATATCCAGCAAAGACTCCGGTTTTCCGTGTTCGGAATAGGGCACTTTCCCTTTTTCAAACACGATTGTTTTTCCCTCTGGCAAAATCGTAACTTTCGGCACCCCTTCAGTATACCGGACCGCACCGGCCAGCCCAGCACAGCCCTCCTGCTATACTTGCATTCTCGTGTTCCATCTCCTTGAAAAACGTATTCAACAAGCAGTTTCCGATCACATAAAAGTCCGTTACGATTCCAGCGCGCAGGTGGCGCTCGAACAACCTAAGCAAAGCGATTTCGGGGAACTCGCCCTTCCCATCGCGTTCCAGCTCGCCCGCCAGCTAAAGAAATCGCCAAAGGCCATCGCCGAGGAATTAGCCGGCGAAATCGGGGCGATTGAAGGCGTGGCTTCGCTGCACGCGGCCGGCAACGGTTACTTGAACGTCCGTCTGGACCGGTCCATTTACGCCCACGGAATTCTGAACTCCGTGCAGAGTGCCGCCGATGTCACCGCCGGCAAAACCATCGTCGAGCACACCAACATCAATCCGAATAAAGCGGCGCACATCGGGCATCTGCGGAACGCCATTCTGGGCGACACGTTTGTCCGCATGCTGCGGATCGCGGGAAATCAGGTGGAAGTGCAGAACTACATCGACAACACCGGCGTGCAGGTGGCCGATGTAGTGGTGGGATTTCACTATCTGGAGAAGAAATCGCCGAACGAAGTACAGGCACTGATCGACGCCGGAAAGTTCGACTACTTCTGCTGGGATCTCTACGCCAGCATGTCCAGCTACTACAAGGAGAACCCGGATTCGCTAGCCTGGCGCAGCGAGACCCTGCATGCGATTGAGGCCGGCACGGGAGTACAGGCGGAGCTTGCCCACCTGGTGGCGGACGCCGTGGTGCAGGCGCACATCGCCACCATGCTGCGCCTCAACGTCGTCTACGACGTGCTGCCGCGCGAGAGCGAGATTCTGCATCTGCAATTCTGGGCCACCGCGTTCGAACAGTTGAAAGAACGCAAAGCCATCTACTTTGAAACGGAGGGAAAAAACAAAGGTTGCTGGGTGATGCCCGGCAGCGCGTTCTCCGATTTCAAGGAAGACGAAGACAGCAAGGTGATTGTCCGATCGAACGGGATTGTGACGTATGTGGGCAAGGACATCGCCTATCAGCTTTGGAAATTCGGCCTGCTCGGCAAGGATTTTTACTATCAGCGCTTCCCCCATCCAGGCGGCTACGAACTGTGGGTTACCACGGACCAGCCGGGCAAGCAGGCAGACGAGCCGTCCCCGGCATTCGGAAACGGATCGCGCGTTTACAACGTGATCGATTCGCGGCAGTCGTATTTGCAGGATGTAGTGGTGGCCGGGCTGAAGGCCCTGGGGTATGAAAAGCAGGCTGCGGCGTCGGTGCATTTCTCCTATGAGATGGTCGCGCTCACGCCCGGCACTTGCATCGAACTGGGCATTGCGCTCTCGGAAGAGGACAAGCGGCGGGCATACGTGGAAGTCTCAGGCCGGAAGGGACTCGGCGTGAAGGCGGACGATTTAATCGACACGCTGATTGCGAAGGCGGCCGAGGAAGTGGAGTCGCGCCATCCGGAAGCCGAGGCTGCGGTAAACAAGCGCGTGGCGGATGAGATTGCCATCGGTGCGCTGCGTTTCTTCATGCTGAAATTCACCCGCAATTCGGTGATCGCCTTCGATCTGCGAGAGGCCCTGAGCTTTGAAGGGGAGACCGGCCCGTACGTGCAATACGCGGCAGTGCGGGCGGAAAATATCTGGCGCAAACTGGCGGAGCGCGGCCAGCGCATGCCCGATTTTGTCAACGAATTGGACGCGGCCGCAATGGGCCGGCAACTGGCCGACGAAGGTTGCTGGCAGTTGCTGCTGCAAGCATCGCACACCGATGTTTCCATTGCCCGCGCCATCGCGTCCGGCGAGCCGGCGCATGTGGCCAAATACGCGTTCCAATTGGCGCAGGCGTTCAACACGTTCTATCACGAGTATCCGGTTCTAGCGGAAGAGAATCAGGAAAAGAAAGTGTTTCTGCTGTGGATGACGCAGTACTTCCGGCAGCAATTGGAACGGACGCTGGGAGTGCTGGGTATCGCGGTTCCTGAATACATGTAAAACGGGTATAGCATAGAGGGGATGCAACGCCGTGACTTTCTCGCCCTCGCCGCCGCCTCCGCGGCACTCTCCTACGCCCGCCCGTTAAAAGTGATCGGAGCGCAACTCTACACCGTCCGCGGCATTTTGCCGAAGGAGCCGCTGGAGACGCTTCGCGCCATCGAGAAAATCGGCTATCGCGAAGTGGAAGTCACTGCCGACAACATGGACTTGATCTGGCCGAGCCTGAAGCAAACCTCGCTCAAGCCCGTCAGCCTGCACCTTCCCACTTCGGTTTTCATGAAGGACCAGGACAAGATTCCCGCAGCACTCGAAAAAGCGAAGAATCACGGCTTCGAATACGTGGTGTGCCCTTATATCGCTCCGGCGGATCGCGGCGGCGCCGACGTAATGCGCAAGTTGGCGGACACGTTGAACAAGGCAGGAGAGCTGGCACGCAAGGCGGGACTGCATCTCTGCTATCACAATCACGCGTTCGAGTTCGAGCCATCCGGCGACGGCACTCTCCTCGATGTCCTGATGAAGGCTGCCGACCCGAAGCTGGTGAGCCTGGAACTCGACATCATGTGGGTGAAGGTGGGCGGAGGCGACCCGGTGAACGTGCTGAAACAGTACCGCAACCGCGTAGCCTTGATGCACCTGAAGAACGTGGTCGAAGGCACGGAGAAGCGCTACAAAGAAGACATCCCCAGAACGGCGTTTAGTGAAGTGGGGAAGGGAATGATCGAGATTCTTCCCGTGTTGCGGGCCGCGGCGAAAGCGGGCGTGAAGCACTATTTTGTGGAGCAGGACCAAACCCCGGGTAATCCGCTGGATTCCTTGCGGGAGAGCTTCGATTACATTTCGAAGCTGGACGTTTAAGACTTCAGGCGAAACCCCGTCCCCCAGCCGGTGAAAAGCAGAGTCACCGAAACAACCACGGACGCTACCGCCAGGCCCCGGACCACCGCGTAGGTCACGGTGGCGAAGTGGCGAAGTACGTCCGCAGTGCCGCGAGTCCAAAATACAGAGTCCCGGCAACCCGTAGCACAGGACCCACAGGCGGAAGAAACGAATCTATAAATACGCCTCGCCGGGATTCGACCGTCTCAGTGTGCCGCAGTGGTCATTCCGGCTCCTGGCAGGATGCCAGCCGCAGCAAAATATTTCCCGAACACTCAACTTCGGCATCACACAATCGCCGCTGAGAACGATAAGAAGAATGTGGGACGGTTCACAGACAATGCGGCTAGTATATTCGAAGCGGCCGAGTCAGCGATGCGCGCCGGCCACGAACTCTCGAACATGACCATTGTCATCGGGCGGGAAGGGAGCATTCGACTAATTGCAGAGTCCGATTGGCCCCTAGACACCCTTCAAGCCCATCACGGTGCACAGATGGTCTATCGAGTTCGCCAGCAGGATGAAACCCTTCGTCTGGAGGGGCGGGCAGGATCGCGAACTTGCTTGTTCGAATCCGAAAAGCTCAATGGAGCCGCACGCCGCCTGCTGGCGATTCACTCTCACTACCAGGTGATCGAAGAAGCGCCGGTACAAGCGCTGCTCCCCGCCGGGTCGTGGCAGAATCTACCGGGCGCTTCCGACTAGACGAACTATCGGGCAGTGCGCGCCGTAAGAGCTACTTCCACCTGAACGGCGCATCTCAATCTTCATTGGACTACCGGCCAGCAATGCGTTCCGTTGTAGCCTAGAAGATTGATACAGCCGCCGAACTCACGTGTGATGCTTCTGCTGGCGCCAGCCTCACTAGTGCTGCTGGGCCTGTTTGCCGGCGGAGTCTTTCTAGCCGTCGTTCAGAGCACCGGCTTTTTTGCGCCGATCGGGGAGCATGCGTTCACCCTCACCCATTACTCGGCAATGCTGCTGAATCGCGAGTTCCAGCTCTCGCTGTTCCTCACCATAACCGTTGCCGCGATATCTACTGTTTTATCGGCGGCCACCGGAGTGGGGCTTGCCCTCTCCGTGCGCCGTCTAACGGGCAGATGGCCGCTTCTGAATGCGCTTGTTCAGGTCCCCATCGCAGTACCGCACATCGTCATGGCCGTCCTTCTATTAAATGTCATTTCGCAAAGCGGACTGGTTGCACGCATCGCGTATGCAGCCGGCCTCCTCGCGACGCCGAACGAATTTCCGGTGTTGGTTAATGATAGGTACTCCATTGGAATAGTCGCTGCCTACGTGCTGAAAGAATCTCCATTCATCGCGGTAGTCGCCCTGGCGATGCTTGCACGAATCGGCGGCGAATATGAGGCGCTGGCAGCTACCCTGGGCGCCTCCCGCTGGCAGAGATTCCGATATGTCACTTTTCCGATGCTCGCACCAGCCGTAGTCTCTTCCTCGGTGATCGTGTTCGCTTTCATCTTTGGCGCGTTCGAAGTGCCATTCCTGCTGGGCCGTCCCTATCCTTCCATGCTCGGCGTAGTAGCGCAGCGGCGATTTACCAGTATCGATCTTACAGAACGCCCCGACGCCATCGCCCTTTCCGTGCTGATGGCAATCATCACCGCGGCGTCCGTGTGGGCCTACTTGAAATTTACCCGCGTTCAAATTGGGGAAAGGCCCACCTTATTTTGACCACCCGGCGCATTACGGCTGGCATTGCGGTTGCCGTCACCGCCACCGCGGCCATCTTCCCTATCGCGCTGCTGGCCGTCTGGTCCTTCGCTCAGCGGTGGTTCTGGCCGGACCTGCTGCCTCGCGGATGGAGTACCAGGGCGTGGCTCTATCTGGCGTCTCCCGCATCCGCCATCAGCCCTGCCATCGCCACCAGCTTGTGGATCGCCATCGTTGTAACGGTTATTTCAATCGCCGTTGCGCTTCCCGCGGCGCGTGCCTTGGCGTGGTATGATTTTCCCGGCAAACGGGCGTTCTTTTTTCTACTGCTGCTGCCGGTGATTGCGCCGCCGCTGGCGTCCGCCATGGGCGTTCACGGGCTGTTCCTCAGGTTCGGCCTCACAGAGACGGTTTCCGGGGTTATCCTGGTTCATCTGATTCCGGCCGTGCCCTACACCATTCTGATGCTGACGGGAAGCTTCACTCGATTCGATCCGGACTGGGAAGCGCAGGCCCGCACGCTAGGCGCCGGCACTCTTTCTGTTTGGAGATACGTGACGCTACCGGCAATCGCACCGGGCCTGGCAATCGCCGCAGTTTTCGCCTTCCTGATTTCCTGGAGCCAGTATCTGTTCACGGTGCTGATCGGCGGTGGGCAGGTTCTGACGCTCCCGCTTATCTTGGTGTCCTTCCAACGCGGCGGAGACGAAGCGATCACAGCGGCGCTGGCGCTGGTATTCCTGGCGCCGACGGTGGCTGCCTTTGCGGTAACGGCAAAATACCTGAGGAACGATGCGTAGCGTACTAACCATCATGGTGCTCTGCGCAACCGCATGTACACACGCGGACCGCCCCAGAATCACTCCGGCCGAACTGCGGACCACAACCTGGGATAAGATCACCCAACGAGCCAAGGGAACCACCGTGAACTTCGCCATGTGGGCCGGAGATGAAGAACGAAACCGCTACTTCCGCTCCACCATAGCGGAGACACTCCTTCGGCAATACAACATCAATCTACATCTGGTTCCAATTGCGGATACCGCGGACGCAATCAACAAAATGCTAAATGAGAAGGGAGCGGGCAAGTCGCACGATGGCTCCCTCGATATGGTCTGGGTCAACGGCGAAAACTTCCGCACGGCTAAACAAGCGAACCTGCTGTGGGGGCCGTTTGCGGAAGCGCTCCCGAACATTCGCTTCTATGACGCTGAATCGCGGGCACGCGATTTCGGTACCAGTATCGAAGGGTACGAAGCCCCCTGGCAAAAGGCGCAATTCGTCATGGCGTACGATACCGCTCGCGCCGCCGAACCACCCAGGTCCATTGACGCGCTGCAAGCCTGGATCAAAGCCCATCCGGGCCGCTTCACCTATGTAGCCCCGCCGGACTTTACCGGCTCCGCATTTCTTCGACATATCCTTCTGCACTTCGGTGGATACTCGCCGCGATTTCAATCCGGGTTCGACGCGCAACTCTACAAGGAATCCGCGGAAGCAACCATCCAATATCTGACCGGAATAAAGCCGTATCTGTGGCGGCGCGGCGAGACATATCCCGCCACGCTGAAAGATCTGGACCGCCTGTTTGCGAACAATGAAGTAGACTTCGCCATGAGTTACGGCCCGTCGTTCGCTTCCACGCGGATCGCGCGAGGCGAATTCCCTTCCACCGTCCGCACGTTCGTATTCGATCGCGGAACGATAGGAAACTATAGCTATCTGGCCATCCCATTCAACGCCGCCAACCCCGAAGGGGCGCTGGTGGCCATCAATCATCTGATTTCCGTGGAGCAGGCCCTTGGCCTTTCGCGGGCGTTAGAAAACCCGTTCCCGATTCCACTCGGCAGCCTCTCCCCGGAAGATCGCCAGAAGGCACAAGCGTTGCCGCGCGGCCCAGCCACGCTGTCGAACGAAGAGCTGGCCGCGCACTTCGCCAATGAGCCTGACGCCGGGTATCTCACCCGCCTGGAGCAAGACTGGCTGGAAAAGGTTCTGCGCCAGTGAGCTGCCATTTACAGTTGACAGGTATCACGGCCGGATACGACTCCACGCCGGTGCTCAGCGACTTCTCGCTCGAAGTAAATCCGGGGGAACTGGTAGCGCTTCTCGGCCCCTCCGGCTGCGGCAAGACGACGATCCTGAAGCTGATAGCCGGTCTGCTGCCCCCGTCGAAGGGCCATGTGGCAATGGATGGCGTATCGGTGAATCAGGTGCCCACGGAACAGCGCCGCGCGGCGATGGTGTTCCAGAAACCGTTGCTGTTTCCCCATCTCAGCGTGGCGGAAAACATCGGCTTCAGTCTGAAAATGAAAAAGGCCAGCGCGGCGGAGGTGGCCCGCCGCGTGGAACAGGCGCTGGCGGAGGTGAAGCTGGAAGGATTTGGCCAGCGGAGACCGGGCCAACTATCGGGCGGGCAGGAGCAGCGTGTGGCGCTTGCCCGCGCGCTGGTCAGCGATCCGAAAATCCTGCTGCTCGATGAGCCATTTTCGGCACTCGATGAAAATCTTCGCCAGGAAATGCGCCTGCTTCTGAAATCAATTCATCGCCGCCTGGGAGTCACCACGGTCTTCGTCACGCATGATCAGAACGAAGCGGCCGCCATTGCCCATCGCATTGCCTTTGTGCGGAATGGCCGGGTAGAGCAGCACGGGCCTCCCCGTGATTTTTTCCTGGCGCCCGCTACCCTCGCCACCGCGCGCTTCTTCGGCTGGCAGGTGCTGGAAACTACGCAGGATCGGTCAACCGTCTTCCGTCCGGAATCGGCGCAATTGCACAAGGGCGGAATCCATATGGTGGAAGCCAGTGCCGATCTTGGACTGCGGGCACGAACCACCGTGCGCCTCATCGCCGGAACGGCACTGGACGTGGAACACGCGCTACCAGCCTTCGCAGTGGGCGACTGCGTTACCTTGGAGATACCGCCGTCCGCGACATTTGTCATAAAGGAGTAAGTTTGGAATCCATCTACTTCGTCATGAGTTGGCTCTGCCATCGAACCTGCGAGCATTGCTACGAAGATCGCTTCCATCCGTACTACGGCGAGGACTTGAAGCGGATAGTCGAGGAATCGAAGGCGAACGTCTCGCGCATCATCGAAAACCTGCCGGACAGCATGATGTACCTCGATAAGAACGACCCGGACGAAGCGGGCAACTTTCGCCCCAAGCGCGGCCGCATCATCGTGGCTGGCGGAGAAATCATGCTGCAGGCGGTGCGCGAGTCCGTTCTCTACCCCGCGCTCACCCAGATGCATGAGAAGTACAAAGACGTGGGTGGAGTGGAATTGATCGTCCAGACAACCGGCGACATCCTCACCGGGCGGATGATTGTCGAATTGCTCCATCGCAATGTCTCGGTGATCTCCGTCTCCGGCCTGGACGAATATCACGAGGGTTTAGAATCCGAAGCCGCGCGCGAAAGATTGAAGGAAAAGCTGACCAGAATCTTCGAATCGCACGGCATGAAAGCCTGGATGCCGCCGCCAAGACCCGAGGGCGATCGCCACTATCACTTCTTCGGCGCAACGCCGGATCAGTGGATCGGCAAACTCTGGCCTCGCGGCCGCGCGCGAAAGAACGAACTCTCCACTGCTGGCATCGCCGACAATTTCTGTAGCCGGTGGTCGGGTGGATTGAATTTTCTTGAGCAGCGCTACAGCGGTTCGGAAGTGTCTATTGATCCGAACGGCAACGTCTTCCCGTGTTGCATCAAAACCAAAGCCCCGGTGGGAAATCTGATCGAAGACAAACTGGAATTAATCATCGGCCGGCTGCGGGGCAATCCAGTGTACGAAGCGATCTCGCTGGGCGAACCGCAGCGCATGGGAATTGAGCACGGTTGGAGTGTGGAGAAGTTTCTGGAAAAGTCAAAGACCACGCTGCCGTCGGGCCGCGTATATGAGAACCTCTGCATCGGTTGCGACGCCTTCCATGAAGAGGTGCTCCTCAAGTCGAATTCCGAATCCGATCTCGTAATGATCCAGGGCATCTGACGCGGATGAGGCCAAGGTGGGGCGGACGCCTTCGTCCGCGCGCCCCCCCTGGTCGCGCTCTTGCGTGTGTAGTCAACTCTCACGACCCTAAACCAGCGTCGCGTCCCGCGGAAACTTCGCCGATTCCTCCGGCGGCGGTGGCGCCGGCGTTATGCGAATTGTTTGAACTGCCATATACCGGCTCTGACGAGTTGACTCTGGCAATCACTCTGGACAAGGCTATCGCGCGACGGGTGGTTTCGCCCGAGCTTCGAGTTGCGCGAGGTGTCTTGCTGCGGAGTGAAGCGGACGAAGCCTCACTTGACGAGCTGCGCTATCCGGTGCTGGTGAAGCCCAATGACGAAGGTTGGAGCAAGGGTATCCGGCAGGATTGAATCAGCCAAAGAGAAGAGATAGTTCACATATCATCAGGCTTACAGCATTTCTAGAGGCGAACAATTTGTGAAAGGTCTGCCTTGATTAACCGATATCGTGTAACGTGGTGCAGTTAGGACTATTTGAACAATTCGTTAGCCATGAAGCCAAGACGACGGAGGCAGGGAAGAGAAGTGCAAACGGAGACAATCGCATCGGTGCGAGCCTCAGTGAGCTTTCCCCCGGAACTCTATCGGACGCCGGAAGAGATTGCCAAACAGAAAAAGATCTCGCTGACCGGGGTTGTGCGCAATGCCGCGGAGAAGTACGTAACGGACAAGTGGCCCTTGCTGGCGAAGGAGCAACAGTCCTCGTGATCTCTCCAACGGCCAGGCTTGATCTTTTGCAACCGTCGTTTCCGAGTCTCTGCCCGGTTACGTCCGCAGTCGCCGAACTGGCGAACGCCGGAGTTGAGAAGCGCGGCGCGATATTCACGCGCCGTGAGGTCGTGGATTTCATTCTCGACCTTGTCGGTTACACCGTGGATCGCCCGCTCCATAGATTGAAACTGCTCGAGCCCTCTTTCGGGGAGGGCGATTTTCTGTTACCTGCGATTGAGCGGTTGGTAGAGGCTTGGGGCAACTCGCCTGAGATTTCTGGTGACGCCTTCCTTGAGCTACGCGACAGCATCCGCGCAGTCGAGCTGCATAACGCCACGTTCGAGAAAACGCACTCGGGCGTTGCGGCGCTTCTTGAAGGGAAGGGAATAGGGAAGGCCTCGGCGCGGGCGCTTGCGGATCGATGGCTCATCAACGGCGATTTCCTTCTTGTCCCGCTCGACACTGGATTCAGTGTCGTTGTGGGGAATCCTCCCTACGTTCGGCAAGAGTTGATCCCTGACGTGCTGATGGAGGAATACCGGGCACGCTACAGCACGATCTATGACCGCGCTGATTTGTACATCCCGTTTATCGAAAGATCACTCAGGAGCCTTGTTCAAGGCGGTCAGCTTGGCTTCATCTGTGCGGATCGGTGGATGAAGAACCGCTATGGAGGGCCGCTCCGCAAGCTGGTATCAGACGGTTTCCACCTCAAGGTCTTTGTGGACATGGTCAATACACCGGCTTTCCACACGGATGTGATCGCCTACCCAGCCATCACCGTCATTAGCAAGGAGAAGGCGTCCACGACGCGCCTCGCGCATCAGCCAACGATAGAAAAACAGGCGCTCTCAGCGCTTGCGCGAGAGCTTCTGGGGATGCACAGCGGTTGCGCGGATGTCACTGTCCGGGAAGTGGCTGGCGTCGTGGCGGGCGCGGAGCCTTGGATACTCGAGTCCGCTGACCAGCTCGGGCTTGTCCGGCGACTTGAAGACTCTTTCCCGACGGTCGAGGAAGCGGGCTGCAAGGTTGGTATCGGCGTTGCAACGGGTGCCGACAAGGCTTTCATTGGCTCATTCGATCTGCTGGATGTTGAGCCGGATCGCAAACTTCCCCTGGCGATGACGCGAGACATTTTGGATGGCGTTGTAAAGTGGCGCGGTCTTGGTGTCATCAACCCATTCTCGGACGATGGCGGTTTGGTAGACCTCGGGAAGTATCCGCGGCTGAAGCGTTACCTCGAAGGGCATAAAGAGCAGATCGCCGGTCGGCACGTGGCACGGAAAGCGCCTTCGAACTGGTACAGGACGATTGACCGGATTTATCCGGCTCTGGCGCTGACCCCGAAGCTGCTCATTCCTGACATCAAGGGTGAAGCGCACGTCGTGTATGAAGGCGGCCAACTTTACCCCCATCACAACCTGTACTATCTGACTTCGGACACCTGGGAGCTGAAAGCCCTTCAGTCCGTCCTGATGTCGGGTATTGCCCGGCTGTTCGTATCGATCTATTCGACGAAGATGCGCGGGGGCTACCTTCGCTTCCAGGCACAATACCTCCGGCGCATTCGGATTCCTCATTGGGACAAGGTTCCAGCGAATTTAAAACGGGATCTCATCGCGGCTGCGGAGCGTGGCGATGTTGCTGCGAGCAATCGTGCCGTTTTCTCCCTGTACGGGCTTACGAAAGACGAGAGGGCTGCCTTGGGGGGGAACGGTGAATAGCGATGGCGCTTGACCTGACTGACTACGATAGAAAGGCCCGTGATGCCGTGATGGCCTTCTGGGGCAATCGCGAGAAGTCACGGCAAAAGCAAATTGAGGCTGGGATGGTCGATCAGGGAGAGCGCGCCGGTGTTACGTCCGGAAAAAACATGGACGGGTTTATTGCCCTCGTGATCGATCTGGTAAAGGCTAACGGCCTGGCTCATGCCTCAATCCATCGGCAACGAACACTTTTGACGCTGTCCGGATACTTCCGTCCGACAAAGCTGTGGGACTTGCTGGTTCTTAACGAGGGTTGCCTCATTGCAGCCATAGAGATCAAGAACCAAGTCGGGCCGTCGTTCGGGAACAACTTCAACAATCGAACAGAAGAAGCCATCGGTACATCGCACGATCTGTGGACGGCATATCGGGAGGGCGCTTTTGGCAAGAAGTCTCGGCCGTTCATCGCCTGGATGATGCTGGTAGAAGATGCGCCTGGCTCGCGTTCGCCAGTTCGAGACGCATCCCCGCATTTCCCCGTGTTCCCGGAATTTCAGGGAGCCTCGTACCTGAAGCGCTATGACATTCTGTGCCAACGGCTTGTACAGGAGCGGCTTTACACGACGGCGGCGGTGATCGCCTCGCCGCGAACCGCAGTCACCTCGGGCGAATATGCTGACCTTTCCGAGATGACCAGCCTGAAGACATTCGTAACTTCCTTTGCAGGGCATATCGCTGCGGAGGCAGCGAGGGGATAGTCGATCGAGTATGTAGCCGGTTTGCCGGACTGCGGATCGTCCGGCGGACCTCTCAGCCCCCGAAGCGAGAATAGTCTGCACCACTTGGTGACGGTGGGGACGGAGACCCTAACCTCTTGTGCCACTTGCTGAATCTCCTTGCCGTCCAGACGAGCCAGAATGATCCGTGGCACGCTCCGCGGGATTCAAACTGCCGGAATTAGGCTGACGCAAACACGGTGGGGCGGACGCCCTCGTCCGCGCGCGACCCCCTGGTCGCGCTCTCGCGTGTGTAGTCACCTCTCACGACCCTAAACCAGCGTCGCATCCCGCAGAAACTTCGCCGATTCCTCCGGCGGCGTCGGGTTGATGTAGAAGCCCGATCCCCATTCAAAGCCAGCCACGCGCGTCAGCTTCGGGATAATCTCGATGTGCCAGTGGTAATGCGGAATCGAGGCCTCCTGCAACGGCGCTGTGTGCAGCACGAAATTGTACGGCGGCCGCTCCAGCGTCTTGTCGATCCTTCGCAGGGTCGAACGCATCACCGAGGCCAGATCCTGAATTGCCTGCGGCGAAATGGTCTCAAAATGGGAGTGGTGCGGCTTCGGAACCACCCACGTCTCGAACGGAAACCGCGGCGCGTACGGCGAGATCACCAGAAAGTGATCTGACTCCATCACCACGCGCGTTCCGGCCGCAATCTCCTGCCGGATAATGTCGCAGTACACGCATCGTTCCTTGTATTCAAAATACTTCTTCGCGCCTTCCAGCTCCTCCAATACGCGTTTGGGCACAACAGGAAGTGCGATCAACTGCGAATGCGAATGCTCCAGCGTGGCACCCGCGGCTTCGCAGTGATTCTTGAAGAACAGCGCATATCTTAGGCGCGAGTCC
>JANYCV010000029.1 GCA_025360145.1 Acidobacteriaceae bacterium | reverse complement strand
ATGGCTTCACAATGAATACACGAGCGCTGTGCTCGATCGCTCTGTCGACAGCGATCTACTCGGGTGCGATCGCGCAGGAACAGTCCATGCCGCCGCTAAGTCCCGATCAGGTTGAATTCCGGGCACTCTTCAAGGAATTAGTGGAAACCAATACGACACTGTCGACGGGAAGTTGCACGCTTGCGGCAGAGCGCCTTGTCGGTCACCTGACGGCGGCGGGCTTCACCGACAAAGACATCACGCCATTCTCGGTGTCCGATCATCCCAAAGAGGGCGGGTTGGTCGCGATTCTGGCGGGCACTTCAAATACCGCAAAGCCGATGTTGCTGCTCGGCCATCTCGATGTGGTGGAGGCCAAGCGCGAGGATTGGACGCGTGATCCGTTCACTCTCTTCGAGGAGAACGGAAAGTACTATGGCCGTGGTACTGCGGATATGAAGGACATGGATTCGATCTGGGTCGATGCGCTGATACGGTTTAAGAAGAGCGGCTATCGGCCCAAGCGCACGATCAAGCTGGCGTTGACCTGCGGCGAGGAAGGGTCTACTCGAGTTTTCAATGGGGCGGGGTGGCTCGCGAAGAACCGGCCGGAACTGATTTCCGCGGATTTCGCACTGAACGAAGGTGGCGGCGGGCTCATGGACGACACGGGAAAGCCCTTACTACAGACGCTGCAGATCGGGGAGAAG
Organism: Acidobacteriaceae bacterium; assembly: GCA_025360145.1. Lineage (GTDB taxonomy): Bacteria > Acidobacteriota > Terriglobia > Bryobacterales > Bryobacteraceae > JANXXV01. The sequence goes on along the minus strand of JANYCV010000029.1, from coordinate 1,634 downwards.
ATATTCCAAGATTATCGGTTAGAGACGGTCAATGCCGGCGGGACTAGCGCCGGGCCGGTCCGCGACAATGCGATCTATGAACTCGCGGATGCGCTGTCGAAGGTTCGGGATCTCAAATTCCCAGCGAAGTTTACGGATACCACACGAGTATTTCTTGCAAAAACTGGCGCCGCCCGGGGCGATGAGCTGGGTCGGGCGATGGTAGCGCTATCCCAGAATCCCAATGACACGGCCGCGGAGGCCATCGTCTCAAAGGATCGTTTCTATAATGGCATCCTTCGCACCACATGCGTTGCTACTCTCCTGGAAGGCGGCGACGCCGACAATGCGCTCCCGCAGCGCGCGGCGGCGAACGTGAATTGTCGAATTTTCCCCGGCGAGACGGTCGAGGCCACGCGATCTGCCCTTGTGACGGCAGTCGGAGATCCTGGCGTCACAGTCACCGCGACCCTGCCGATTGCCCCCCTAGCAGTCCCGCCTCCGCTCGATCCCAAGATCGTCGGACCGGCAGAGAAGCTGGTTGAGAAATATTATCCAGGCGTGCCCATGATCCCTTCCATGGCCACTGGATCATCAGATGGAATCTATCTGGAGGCGATCGGTATTCCGGTCTATGGTGTGCCAGGCGACTGGTACGATTCCAATGGCAATGGGGCGCATGGGTTAAACGAGTGGGTAGGGGTGCGCTCCCTATTCACGACCCGCGATTACCTGACCGAGTTGGTGAGGACGTACGCGGACTCAGACTAACCAGCGACTAATCCTTCCAGAATCCCTTGAATCGGTCCGGCGCCATGTCGGTGTATCGGACGGTATGCGCGATATTTTTGTGGCCCAGGTAGTGCTGAAGCGACCGCGTGTCATGGCCTTCATTGGCCAATTTAAAGCCACAGGCGTGGCGCAGCATATGAGGATGCACCGGAAACGGCAGCTTAGCGAGCACGCCGCTGCGGGCAACCAGCTTGCGCACATTGCTGGCGGTCATAGGTCCGCCGCGCTCCGTAGCAAACAGGTAGGGCGAGTCCGGCCAGTCCCGATGGAGCTGCCTCAGCGCTCGCAGCTCGGGACCGCGGAGGGGGTGGGTCGACGCCACGCCATTCTTGAGCCGATGGACCAGGAGATGCCCTGCCTTAAGGTCCACCTGGTCCCAGCGGAGCCCCGTGGCTTCGCTGACCCGTAAGCCGTGGCGGTACATTATCAGGAGCAGGGTTCGGTCTCGGGCCCCGTACCGCCCGGTTGTACCCGCCGCCTCGAGCAATTGTTCGACTTCAGAGGGGGTCAGATACTCTCGAGTGCGAGAATCGCAGTTCGGGCGTCGACGCGGAGGGGCAACTTTCCCATTTACGGCGTTTAGGGCCCCGCGCTGGCGCTTTGGCAGTTCAACGACTTGGCCCATGTCAGCGACCCCTACTTTCCCTTTAAGGGACATTATAGGGAAAGTACTGCCATTCCGCCAAAGGCAACTGGCTGTGTCCGACACGGACGACTCTTTCTGGGGTCTCGGGTTCAATGGAACAGAAAACCGGGTTAAGCGTCGGCGTGCCGCCGGCCGCCGAGCCGCTGATCCGGCAAAATGCCGCGGGTCGTGATTTCGGCGTTGCGAAAACGGTGGTTTGTGCACCGAATTGGAAAAT
>JANYCV010000028.1 GCA_025360145.1 Acidobacteriaceae bacterium | reverse complement strand
GGGCGCGGTGGATGGGGTTGAACGTACCGCCGAAGATCGCGAGTTTCAATTCCGGCTACTTCCCGCTGAGCACGGCATCGTACAGGCCCGCAGTGAAAATTGTCGTGACAATAATGTGAATTCAGTCGCCATGGCACAGCATCTCACATTGGCCGCCGCGAGTGCACCGGCCTGTCCAATTCCAATCTGCCGGAGCACGGCATCGATTAATGAATATAGTTGTAGCTGAGTATGTGCTTGACCAGGATAATTACTACAACAGCAGCTTACTTAGGTAGGGCGGGCCCCCTGGCCGGCGTGGGACGCCCACGTCCCGCTGCCCGAAGCCAAACGAAAGCCCCAATGCGCCAGCCACACGAAACGCTGCCAGACCGTACCCACTTGAGTCAAGCACATACCGGGTTAGTTGTAGTCTTCAGTTAGGAACTGCGGACTCTCAAACAGGTTCTTTCCGAACAACGGACGCACCAAAACATTGGCGTCTGGAATTGTTCTTCCGTCCGAAAGCAAAAACCCGGCGATTTGCTGTTGAATCGCTAGCGCCAGCGTGAGTTCGGCGGTGGAATCGATGTTCGCGATGGCGGAATGGGGACTTGCTGGCAGACGCGGAACAGCCGCTCGCGCCAGATCGTACCGAAGGAACTGCGTGGTCTCCCGCATGTTCGCCGCCCGTACTAAAGCCGTCTGCGTTGGATTAGGGACTACTGGATCGCCGGAGCCGAACTGGAATAGCACAGGCTTGATGGGCACGCCGGGAAGGGTGGACGACTTGAGGTGCGGCGCATAAGCCAAGGCGTCGCCAGCTACGCCGTACCACTCAACCGATTCGAAGAATTCCTGGATGGGAATTGCGCCGCGCACGTCTTCGATGCGCGCGGGTTGGTAGCGCCGAACCGAACCGTCGTCGAAGTCGAATCCATTGTTGAGCAGGGACGGAGTGCGCCCGCCTAGAATCAAAATGCCGAGCGCGTGCAGGGACTGACTGGTGCGGGTGATATCGGAGAGCGAGCCGCCGCCGCTATTCAATGCCGAGGCGAGAATAGACGGTTCGAGCGCGCTGAAAATCGTCCCGTAGATTGCGCCGAACGAATGGCCTGCGTAGTAGATGCGCGCCGGGTCCAGGTCCGCGATGCCGTCGCCGTCCAGGTCTATGCCCGCCGAGATGGCGCGCGTAAGTTGCATTAAATCGATGACGCTCTGGCGCAGGCAATCGCGCGCACCGAAGATGCCCGGAAGAATGCAGCCATCGAACGAGCCGTAGGCTCGGCCGGGCGAGAGAGGCTGACCGCGGCCTCCGGTCAAGATATCGACCACGGTGCCGGTCTTGTCTGTGAGAGTCACCTTGCTGGCGGGCCCGAAGCCGTGCCCGAAGATGTTGATGGCGATGGTGGCGAAGCCGGAACGCGCGAGAGTGCCGGCCAGGGCGCTGGAGACGCCGAAGCTATCGTCGGTGAAGCCGTGACCGGCGATGACTACCGGATATCCGCCCGCTGGCATGGGCGTCCGCGGCAGCCACGCGTGGAAGTAGATCTGGTTTGTGGCGAGGCGTCTGGCGGAGGAGCTATTGGTCGGCGTGGCGGGAATCACGAACTGATCGTTGAGATAGTTTGGCGATTGAAACGAACCGAATGCCAGCCGCTCTACTCCTTCCAGGATGAAGAAGGGGATGTTGAAATCGGAAAGGCGCGCGGGATCGGGAGACTTTTGATAGTGCACCGTCAGCGCGGAGAGGTTGCCGAGGTCGAAGATGCTTTTCATCCCCGTGGGCTGCACGCTGGGGCTGGTGTCTTGTAGAGCGGCGCGCGCGTTTTCGAGGAATGTGGTGGCGCTCTGCGTGGTGAAAATCGACGCGGCCACCGCCTTTCCGCCGGTCAATTCCAAGACCTGCGCGAGGCTCCGGCAATAGGCGTCGGGCGGTGAGGCGAGGCAAGCCTGAAACGCTGGATCGGCCTTCACCGGCGCACCGGCTACATCCTTCACTGCGTCTGTCACGACGAGTGCGTAGCGGCGGTGCTGATCGAAAAACTCGTCGGGCTTGGCATACGCCGTATTGGTGGCCGGATCGTAGATCACCTGATTGATCAGCGTGATGTGGCCTAGAGGTTGTAGTCCATTTTCTTCGCTGGTCAGGTTGTCGAGCCATACGAAGGCGATTCCCGCGCGGAGCGTGTCCGGATTGACTGGGGCGGAAAAGCGCACGCGAATCCTTGGCTGGAGGTTGAAGCCGTCCAGCTGATTGAGGAGGGCGAGGTCCTGGCAATCGGACGGCTGCGCGGTGCAATCGGGCAGGGGTAGATTGACGCGGCGGCCTGTCTTCTGGAATGGATCGGCCACCGTGAGGAAGTCCGTGGGGAAGGGTCCGACGGTTGGATTCGATGGATCGAAGCGGACATACGTAGACGATCCGGTATCGGCGCCGGATGCGGCGGTGAGGGCGCAGAGAGCGGCAGCGGCGATCCGGATACCTGTCATGAACACCAGGATCGCATGGACTTAGACGTTTCAGATACCTCAGTTGTTATGTGCTTGACTCAGGTAATTGCTTTAGCAACCGCCCGGTCGGGCGGTCCCCCTTGACTGTGCCGGACGCCTTCATCCGCTGCCGGAATGGAAGACAAGGTCTGCGCGCGGGCGAAGGCGTCCGAACCGCAAAATGCTGCTAGACCGTCCCCCTGAGTCAAGCACATACCCAGCTCGCGGATTTTTGATTCTCTGACCGAGTGGGGCCTCTATGCTAGGAACTCTTACTCTGGCTTCTCGCCGCCGCCGTCGCCAGTTCATCACAGCGATTGTTATCGATGTGTGAGGCGTGGCCTTTCGTCCAGGTCCACTTCGTTGTATGGCGGCCGTCTTGAAAATCGAGTTCCTGCCAGAGATCCTTATTCAGCACCGGGGACTTGTCGGCCTTCCGCCATCCATTCCGCTTCCAGCCGAGGATCCATTTGGTGATTCCGTTTTTGACGTACTCGGAATCGGTGACGATCTCCACATCGCACGCTTCCTTCAATGCCTCCAGGCCGCGTACCGCAGCGGTCAGTTCCATGCGGTTGTTGGTGGTCTGCGGCTCAGCCCCCCACATCTCTTTATCAAGCTGGCCAAAGCGCAAAACGCACGCCCATCCACCAGGGCCGGGGTTTCCAATGCAGGCCCCGTCGGTAATCAATTGCACTTTTTTCATGCTGGGATCGATTCCAATTCGCGGCTGAAAAAGGCGTCCACGCAATCGAGAATCTCGGCGGCTTCCTTCAATCTGTATATTTCTACGCGCAGCTTGGAACCATTGCGCACGCCATGCGTGAAGTAAGTGGCGAACTGTTTCATCTTGCCGACGGCGTCGGGCTCATCGCGGACGGCCAGCATCTTGTAGTAGGTTTTCATCAGCTCAAAACGGTCTTGCTCCCCTGGCTCATAGAAAGTGCCTGTGGCCAGATACTCGGAGATTTGCCGGAAAATCCAAGGATTGGAAGATGCGGTGCGGCCCACCATCACCGCATCGCAACCGGTCTCCTCAATCATTCGCACGGCGTCGGCCGGCGTCAGAATATCGCCATTGCCAATCACTGGAATCTTCACCGCGGCCTTCACTTCGGCAATGCGCGTCCAGTCGGATTTGCCGGCGTAACCCTGCTCGCGCGTGCGTGGATGCAGCGCTACCGCCTGCAAACCGCAGTTCTCGGCAAGCTGCGCCATCTTCACCGCTACCAATTCACGATCGTTCCAACCGGCTCGAAACTTGCAGGTAAACGGAATCTGAATGGCCTTGCGCACGGTGGTGAGAATTTCTTCCACCAGCGGCAAATCCCGCAGCAATCCAGATCCGCCATTGCATTTCACCACTTTATTCACGGGGCAGCCAAAGTTGATGTCGAGGATGTCGAAGCCAACGTCTTCGCACACGCGCGCGGCCTCCGCCATCACCTGCGGATCAGACCCGAAAAGCTGCGCCGAAATGGGATGTTCATCTGGGTCGAATTCCAGATATTTCATGGTGCGGGTTTGCTTCCGTGCCGCTTTAACTACGCCATGAGAACTGGTAAACTCCGTCATGATGAGTCCGCATCCGCCTTGACTACGGATGAGCCGGCGGAATACAGTATCCGTCACTCCGGCCATGGGAGCTAGCACGGTCGCGGGAGAGATTTCGACGGGACCAATGTGGAACCGTTCGGGAAACTGCGGCATAATTTCATTCTAACGTGTGCGGCCAGAGGGTTGAAACCAAGAGTAGTTGCGCCGCGTTTAGTTATATAGGAGGGGTTATATGAAATCCGTCATGACATTTGTACTGGGAGCCGTTCTTGCCGGCGGCGTAGCGTATTTCGCGATGCGAAAACCGGCGGAACCGCTGCCAGCCCCTGCGCCGGTTGCCACCGTTGCTCCGGCGGAAACACCCGCTCCAGAAGATGTGCGTCAGCCGGAACCCGTGCGTCACGCAAACCCCGCTCCTCAAACGAAGCGCTCCGCAATACCGAAGAATCCCCTCGCTTCCGCCCCCGTCGCCAAGTCGCTGCCGCCCTCCAATTCGCCGGTAGCGAACCAATCGCCAGTTGCCCGGGAATCGGCTGCCGCTGCGGCTGTGCAGGCGACTCCGCCTCCTCCGCCTGTTGCCATCGCGCCGCCCAGGATGGAAGAGCGTAAGCCGGCACCGCGCATTCCGCGGACGGTGACGGTGCCCGCCGGTACGATGATCTCTGTCCGGCTGGATGAAACACTGACGAGCGAACGCAATCAATCCGGCGATTCCTTCCGCGCGGTGCTGGATCAACCGCTGGCCGTGGATGGAATGGTAGTGGCCGAGCGGGGAGCGCGCGTGATCGGCCGCATCGTCGATTCGGATCGCGCCGGACGCGTGAAAGGCGTGGCGCTCTTGACACTGGAACTGACGCAGCTCAGCACCTCCGATGGTCAGAAAGTCAAAATACAAACCGAGACATTTAATAAGCATGGCGACACCAGCAAGAAGGCCGATGCGGTGAAGATTGGAGCGGCAGCCGCGATTGGCGCAGCGATTGGCGCAATAGCCGGAGGCGGAAAGGGTGCGGCCATTGGCGCCGGAGCAGGTGGCGCCGCGGGAACCGGCGGGGTGATGGCTACGCGCGGCAAGGATGCCGAAGTGCCGGTGGAGACGAAACTGAGCTTCCGCTTGCGTGACGCAATCAGCCTAACGGAACGGCTCCGTTGATAAACTTCACGAATGACAGCGGTTTATATTTGCCTTGCGCCGCGCTATGCAAACTTTGTCGGTTTACTAAAACGGCTGCTTAGCTTTCATCGTTTCGACACGGATAGCAACGGCAGCGGCGAACTGCCGCTTCGAAGGGAAGGGTAATAGGCTTAGCGTCAGTGACGCAGCCCGCGCCCCGGTTCCTTCGGCAATCCGCTAATGCGTCATTGGCGCAGCGTTTTGTTGAATTTTACTTCCGCTTTAAACTCCTCCAGCGTGTTGTACACGATAGGGCAATAGCAGGCGCGGTCTTTCATCTCCCACATCCGGCTCACCAGCGAGCCTTCGCCGCGAACCAGGTGCGGAAAATTCCTGCAATTGTGCGGCCGGGCTTCATAAATGGAACATAAATTTCCATCCAGAAAAACACAGCCTGCTTCGTTCCGCTTGAGGATGATGCCTTCCTCTTCGCTTAGCTCGGTATAGTCCTGCTTGAACTGGTTGATCTTGATTCGCAGAAATTTGGCGAGAGTCTCTATATCCCGCGCTGCCAGTTTCACGGTTGCTTCCCGGCAGCAATTGGCACAGGTGGTGCAATCCATTTTTGCCTCTACCGCAAGCGCAATCTCCCGGAATTTTTTGGGTACAAAGTTGTGCCGCTTCAGGTGTTTGCGAAAGCGCTCATTCTCGTCGCGCATCTTTTCACCCGCGCGGCGAATCTGCACCAGATCAGTCAGCATACTTCCAGCTTAGTATGGAACGGTATGGAAAATGATTCGATAGACCGTGGTCCGCGGCTTTATCTGCTGCTCTGTGGCGTGGTTTCTATCATTTGCGCCGGGTTGGTGTTCTACTCGCAGACCGCCGCTTTCGCATGGGATGAAGGATTTCATATGCTGGCCGCGCAGTTGATTAAAGGCGGAAAAAAGCCCTACCTCGACTTCGTATTCTCCCAGACGCCGCTGAACGCCTATTGGAACGCCGGCTGGATGTGGGTGTTCGGGGAGACCTGGCGTACTGTCCACGCAGTGGCTGCGGTGTGTACAGCCGGAGCGGTGATGCTGACGGCCGGCTTCGTCTTCGGACACTTCCCCATTCCGCGCTGGCGGTTTGCGGCGGCACTGGCGGCCGCTTGCGCCACCGGGATGAATGTGTTGGTGGTGGATTTCGGCACCATCGGACAGGCGTACGGATTCTGCCTGGTTCTGATTGTCGCTGCGTTTCGGATATCGATTCTGGCGGTCGGCCGGGAAAGCGTGCTGACCGCGGCATTCGCCGGGTTGTTGGCCGGCGCGGCGGCGGCGGCGTCACTGCTTACGGCATCGGTTGCCCCGGTGCTGATGCTATGGATGTTCGTCCACAATCACGCCGGCAACCGTTGGGCGAAGGCCGCTGCCTTTGCCGCGGGAGTCGCGGCCGCATTCTTGCCGTTGCTTCGCCTGCTGATCCAATCGCCCCGCCAGGTATTCTTCGGCGTCATCGAATACAACTTCCGCTACCGCGGCGTGCAATGGGAAAGGGCGACCGGCCATAACATTGACGTGACGCTCTCCTGGATCGACTCCTCTCACGCCCTGCTGCTGGGTCTGCTGGCGGCAACCGGTCTGCTGTACATTCACTTCCACGGCCGGTTCCGCACCGAGTGGCCAGCGGCGAAGCGTGCCGAATTCTATCTGAGCGGCTGGCTTGCGCTGGCGCTGGGCGTCCACATATCCACCGCCCATCCTACTTTCCAGCGCTATTACCTGCTGACCGTGCCGTTTCTAGCGATCCTTGCCGTGGTTGGCCTCTACTGGATCACGGCGCAAATGTTTCATCCGGACCGGCCCTACCCGGCGGTCCTGCTTTTTATCGTGCTGATCTCCCTCGGCTTGGCGAAATCGTTACATGAAGAACGGGATGACTGGCGATGGGCGGAGATGGAAGCGATCGCCAGGCAAGTGGACCAGGTGACGCCCCCCGGCGGTGCGTTGCTGGCGGACGAGCACGTGTACTTCCTGACCGGCCGCCGTCCGCCGTCCGGGATGGAACTCGCGGATTCTCATAAGCTGCGATTCGACGCCGAGCGGTCCGCATTGCTGCATGTTGTCTCCGGCCCGGAGCTCAACCGGAGGATTCAGGCCGGGGTGTTTCAAACGGTCCAGATTTGCGAGGACGGGCTGGATGTCGGAGATCTCGACTTGAAGAAACTGTACGTCCACCAAGCCGAGGTGGAAGATTGCACGGTGTTCTGGGAGCGGGCGGAGCGATGAGCGGTTAACTACGCAGGATTAGCGGGCTGCGCCGGGGGCTGGTAGAAGCCCAGGCCGTCGCCCGTAAGTTGCTTGGTAGCGAACATAATCTGGCCGGTATGCTGCTGGAAATGTCCCACCACCTGATAGATTGCTACGAGCGCGGAGACAGTGGAATTCTGCGCAGTGATGCGATCCACCAGACGTTCGGCACTGAGGCCGCCAATGATTGCCATCGCTCCGTTGACGGTTTCCCTGATACGGGAAGCCAGTTCCGCGGCGGTGGACCCTCCGGCTATGGAAAACTCGAGATCCCGCTGGCGCACATCGGGCACCCCGCCGATTCCGTGGATGATCCACTGCCGGACATTCCCCTCCAGATGAAGCACCAGGTTCCCAACGGTGTTCTCGTGGCTGCCGTTACGGCTCCAAATCGAAGCGTAATCAAGCTTGCTCAGGCAAGCTTCGATATGCCCGGTCATCTGCTCTAGCTTTTTGGTCGAATGACTGAGGAACAACTGTCCCAATTCGGATTCCATAAGGATCAGTTTACCTCCCGCATCTCTCGCTCAATCTCGAACAGGCGGTTGTATTTTGCTAAGCGTTCCGATCGGGTAACGGACCCTACCTTGAT
>JANYCV010000024.1 GCA_025360145.1 Acidobacteriaceae bacterium | reverse complement strand
GATATCCGGGTAACACTTGAGCGGCAAGAGGTTTTTACTGTGTCTCAATACTCGTTTGTCCAACCCGGCTCTGCATTTCCCCTGCCGGAAAGTTTCAACTTCGAGGAATACATTGAAACCGAGCGTGAACTCTGGGCTCTTTTTCCGGAGACCGATGGCAAGCGCGTGAATTTCGTCCAAATTGGCCTGACGGCGCAAATCTACGCGCAGACCCCGGACGACCTGTCCGAGTTGAAGCCCGACGAAACCTACATTTTAATGCCTTGCGAGGACAGCACGATGCGGCCTATCCGGATGCGCGCGCACCGCAGGCTCACGCTGAGCGAATATCGAATGGGACACATGACTGCGGTGAAACTGATCGGGAAAGTCGGCGAAGCCGCTGAGGTAATGCGCGAGGTCGGGTGCCAGATCCTTGGCGACGAAGTGCTGGAAGAGGCGCAATCGCGCATTTCCGGCGGCCATAGGTAGACCCGCTTACTCGAACTGGATTTTCGACAGATTCGCACTCGGCTTCGGGAGGTGCATTTTCATCTCGTCCATGGCCTCGACGATCACGCCTGAGACGGCTAGATTCCTGAACCATTTCTTGTTTGCCGGAATGACAAACCAGGGCGCCTGCGCTGTGGTGCAGTGGTTGATAGCATCCTCAAATGCCCGCATGTAGTCGTCCCAAGACTCACGCTCGTCCACATCGCTTTGGGAAAACTTCCAATTCTTCTCAGGCTCGTTGATCCTTGCTTCAAACCGCTTTTTCTGTTCGTCCTTGCTGATGTAGAGAAAGAACTTCAGAATCTTCACGCCGTTGCCGCTTAACATGCGCTCGAAATCGTTGATCTCGCGGTATCGCTGCACCCAGACGGCTTTTGGCACCAACTTATGTACGCGAGCCACTAGAACGTCTTCATAGTGGGACCGGTTGAAAATCACCATTTCCCCGGCTGCGGGCACTTCCTTGTGCACGCGCCAGAGATAGTCGTGCCGTTTCTCCAACTCACTGGGAACTTTGAAGGAAACTACACGGCATCCCTGCGGATTCAGCCCGGTCATTACGTTCCGGATAGTACCGTCTTTCCCGCCGGCGTCAATCCCCTGAAGCACGATTAGCAAGCCCCGCCGGTTTTCGGCGTAGAGCAGATGCTGAAGCACCGCGAGCCGGTCGAGGTTCTTTTGCAGTTGAAGCGCGGCTACCCGCTTGCCCTTGATGCCGCCGTCCGAAGCCGGATCGATCTCAGCGAGTTTCACCTTGGAGCTTGGATTGACAATCAGTTGACCGGTCAGTTTTGACATGGGTTTGCTAACAATAGAGTACCGATTTGAGGCGGTGAAGCCTAGTATTTTCTCAATGAAGAATGAGGCTGGACGGGCTGAGGGAATGGCTGGACAGATGTGGCAACGTTTCACCGACGTTTGCAGGGATTGCGTTGTCGAAGAATATCTTGTGCGAACGGAGGCATTGTTGCCGCTTCGGGCAGCGGGACGAAGGCGTCCCGCGCCGGCCAGGGGGCCCGCCCCACCTCATCTGTTGATCTGTTCGTGGAGTGATCTGTTAGTGGAGTGATTTTCTTAGTAAAGTGATTTGCATAGTGGAGTTATTTGCTTAGTGGAGTGATCTGCTTAGTGGAGTGATCTGCTTAGTGGAGTGATTTGCTTAGTGGAGTGATTTGCTAGTGGAGTGCTTTGCTAGTGGAGGTTCTGGTCCGCTTTAGCGAAGGCAAAAGGCCAGCACGGAGGTCGCGTTTGGAGTATAATGTGCGTCATGCAAATAGGCATTTCCCTCATCGCAAGGCCCGCCGTATTATTCGTTGCCGGCGCGTGCATTTTGTTCGGCCAGGATCGACGGATCGTGATTGAGAACGACAGCGTCAAGGTGTTGAAAGTACCGGTGGAATCACACATGAAGACGCAGATGCATGAACATAAGGTCAACCGGGTGATGATCTACCTGCAAGCCGGAAAGCAGGACATCAACTATCAGGATGGGAAGAAGGCGGTGATTACGTTTAAAGCCGGCGAAGCACTGTGGAGCCCGCACAGCGGGATGCACATCGCTGAAATTTCCAGCGTCAAGCAGGTGACCATCATGGAAATCGAGTTGAAAAAGCCAACGTCTTCCGTGAAGCCGAAGACCAGCTCGATGGATCCGTTGAAGGTGGACCCAAAGCACTACAAGGTGGATTTCGAGAACGATCAGGTTCGCGTTGTGCGCGTTAAGATCGGGCCGCATGAAACCGCGCCAATGCACGAGCATTCGTTAAACCGCGTGGTGACGTACCTTACCGACCAGGATTTCCAGGTTACTTCCGCCGACGGGAAGGTGGAGCACGTGCAACACAAGGCAGGAGATGCAAGTTGGGGGGCTCCCGCCAAACATAAAGAAGAGAACCTGAGCGACAAGCCTTTTGAAGTATTGGTGGTCGAGCTGAAGGGTTAACCTCGAGGGCCTGCTCCAGACGTTCAATCCGCAAACGAATCCGAATCAGGCGACAATACGAAGGTATGGATCGATATAAACGGAAGGCGTACTGAGCGAATGCCGAGAAAGAACGCCAGTCCTCAACGTCTTGCGATGGTTGCGAGGCCGGTTAAGGGCGCAGCTCGGGCGGTCGCGTCTGCCGCCACGCCTGATCCTGCATTGGATTTAGACGACGCGAGCCTGTACATCAACCGGGAACTCAGCCTGCTGGCGTTCCAGCGGCGTGTGCTCGAAGAAGCTTCCGACGCCGGAAATCCGCTGCTGGAGCGGGTCAAATTTCTTTCCATCCTGGGATCGAATCTGGAAGAATTCTTCATGGTCCGGGTAGCGGGGCTGCTGGCGCAACTCGACGCCGGTACGGTGGAAGTGGGGCCGGACCGCATGAGTCCGCGGGCGCAATTGGTGGCAATCCGGCGCGAAGTGAAGAAGCTGTTGGCCGAAGCTCACACGTGTCTTCGCGATGATATCCTCCCGGCCCTGGCGGAGGAAGGGATCGAGATTCTGGACTATGCCGGTCTCACGCCAAAACAACTGACAACCGTAAACCGGTATTTCGCGGAAACTGTATTTCCCGTGCTTACGCCGCTTGCCTTCGATCCGGGCCGTCCCTTTCCGCATATCTCGAATCTGAGTTTGAACCTTGCGGTCCTGATCCGCGACCCGCGCGGAACAGACCGCTTCGCGCGTGTAAAAGTGCCGGACTCCCTGCCGGCCCTTGTTTCTGTCCGGGAGTCCGGCAAGACGACTCGAACGCATGGCAGGAGCCCGAAGCGAGCCGGCTTTGTCTGGCTGGAGCAGGTAATTGCGGCCAACCTGCAATCGTTGTTCCCTGGAATGCATGTGCTGGAAGCGCATCCGTTCCATGTGACAAGGGATGCGGATATCGGCATCAAGGAACTGGAAGCAGAGGACCTTCTCGAAACCATAGAAGAAGGAGTGCGGCAGCGCCGGTTCGGCGATGTGGTCCGGCTAAGCGTTACCGTCGAGATGCCCGAGCACATTCTGGAAATCCTGCAGAACAACCTCGAGGTGGAGAACTCGGCGGTGTACCGTTTCCGCGGTCCATTGTCTTTGAAACGTCTGATGGCGTTGTACGATCTAGGCCGGCCGGAATTAAAGGATCCGCCGTTTGTGCCCGGGATTCCAAAAGCGTTTACGCCGTCGGCGGAAGATGAGGACGTCTTTGCGCTCATCCGGCGGAGCGATATCCTGCTTCACCACCCGTTCGATTCGTTTCAGCCGGTGGTGGATTTCCTGCGCAAAGCGGCGCACGACCCCAATGTGCTGGCTATCAAGGTGGTGCTCTACCGCGTGGGCCGCAACTCGCCGGTTGTCAGTGCTCTGCTGGAAGCCATGGAAAACGGAAAGCAGGTGGCTGTGCTGGTAGAGTTGAAGGCCCGGTTCGACGAGGAAAGCAACATTGAATGGGCAAGGGCGCTGGAGAAGGAGGGGGTGCACGTCGTCTACGGTTTATTAGGTTTGAAGATTCACTGCAAGGTGGCGATGGTGGTGCGGCGCGAGGCGACCAGCATCCAGCGTTATATTCACTTGGCTACGGGAAATTACAACGCGGTGACAGCCCATACGTACACAGACATCGGCCTGTTCACATGCGATGAACGAATTGCCGAAGATGTCACCGATCTATTTAACTATTTAACGGGGTACTCGGCCAAGTCCGACTATAACGAACTGTTAGTGGCTCCGGTTAACCTGCGGGAGCGGTTTGAAGCCCTGATCGAGCGCGAAATCGAGCATCAGAAGCGGGGGGAAACCGGACATCTTATCTTCAAAATGAATTCCCTGGTGGACGCGCCCATTATCCGCGCGCTCTATCGAGCGTCGCAAGCGGGAGTGAAGGTGGAGTTGCTAGTTCGGGGAAGTTGTTGCCTGCGCGCCGGAGTTCCCGACATCAGCGACAACATTGAAGTGATCAGCATCGTGGGGCGTTTCCTGGAGCACAGCCGCATCTACTACTTCCGGAACGGCGGGGAGGAAGAAGTGTATTTGGGCAGCGCGGATCTGATGCCGAGGAATTTGAATCGCCGCGTGGAGGTTCTGTTCCCGCTAAAGGACGCCGGGCTGATCAGAAGGGTTAGGGACAGGATTCTGACGGCCTACCTGGCGGATACGGCGAAAGCGAGGCGGATGCAGCCGGATGGATCCTACAGCCGCGCGCGAACCAGCACGAAGGCCGCGGTCAGCAGCCAGAGTGTTCTATTGGTAAAGAGTTTGAATACAAGTTCCGGCTAGTGCGTTTGGCTGCGGAATAGTTGACAACGATCGCGAGAGCGCGACCAGGGGTCGCGCGCCGACGAGGGCGTCCGCCCCACCGTTTGGGTCTTGTTGCGAATTATTAAGAATTGCGGGGATTCAACATTAGTGCGGCGGTCCGCGAAATAAGAAAATCAAGTCGATTATCAGAATCGCCACAACCATAAACTCGAGGACGAATGCCCGGGCCTGGTGGAACTCATTCACCATGGAGTGGTAGAGTTCCGCGGCGGTGCGAAGTTTCTGATCCACCAGATTGCGGTAGTCGGTGACGCCAATTTTCCCGGCGGCCACGCGGTAGGCTCGCGCGTAGAACATGTCGCTCAGGAATTTGATGGAATTGTCCATGCGTTCGGTCAATTCGGTAACGTCGAGCCGGATGGTATTCAACTGATTCGCTTCCGCCGCCAGTCCCCAGCGGTGCAGGAACCTATTTTTGCGCTCGATCTGCCGGTAGACCTTCGCCAATACGCAAGTGAGTGCGGCGTCGTAATACCGGAACTCCAGCAACTGGGTATTCGCATACTCCAGCAGTTGGATAGTCGAACCGGCGCCCTCCGGGGTATCGTAGATGAACGCCGCGGTCCAGCCGGCAACCAATAGATCCGACGGGTAATACGACATGCTTGAGTGCAGCACTTCCTGGCGCTCCCCCGGAGAAAGCGGGCTTAGTTCACCACGGACAATCTGGGCGATCCTACCGCCGTGGCTGAGGAGAAGATCCGCGGCAGCGGCCGGTTGTCCGTCCGCGTCCGTCAGGCCGTGTACGTGCATGATAAAGTACTCTTCGCTGAGCCACTCCGGATGCGGCTTGATCAGCGCCTGTTGGACGGCGCCGGCCCGCTGCCGCACCAACTTCGCGGCCCTCTTATCGATGTCCAGTTCATTGATCCAGCGGCTGGAAAGGTTGATCAGCGCGTCCCAATCGGCATCCACTTTCAGTTCCAGCAAAACGCTGATGACACCGTAGTCGAAGAACTTGATCTGGCCGGACAAGAGTTCGCCGGATTCGAGCAACGCCATTTCAATCGGCTGGATAACGGGCGGGCGTTCGAATCGTACATAACCGGGCGTAGGGTGTTTGAAACTGGGCCCCCGGCCGGCTTTGGCAATCCCGAGGATGCGGTGAACCTGGTCGAGATCGATTTCTTCGGAAACGTCGAAAAGAACCAGGACCCAGAACGATGTCTGCATGGAGGGAATGGTGGGCGGTCAGGGACTCGAACCCCGGACCCCTTCGGTGTAAACGAAGTGCTCTAACCAACTGAGCTAACCGCCCAACTGTGACTTCTTGATTCTAGCCTACCGGGGCTCAAGCGTCACTGGGAGTATTTCAGGGGACATGAAATCTCGGGAAAGGTTTGCAAGGAAACAGGTTCCAGACCGCCCAGATAACACTCGTCAACTTCCACCCGTCCGGTCAATTTGCGCAGCCAGGTCCAGGCCGTTTGATATTGTTTCAAGCCCGGCTCACGCGGTAGCCCGAGAGCGATGGCGCCGTTCTTCTGTGTCGTCTTCTGTGTGCGCGTGTCTTGAGAAATTGTGCCGGCCGTCATCGAGGCCTGGTATCCGCAGCGCAGCTTGAAAAAGTACTCCCGGCATCCCTCCTCACTGGAGAACCGGGGGTCGAACTCCCTCAGATTCCGTGGATAGTGTTCCACTCCCGGATACTACTTATTGTGGCTACGTGAGTTAAGCACACACCCGGTTACTGGTATTCCCTTCCGATGACCGCCGCGCTAGAATACAGGTAGCCGTGTATTTTGTAGCCCACAAATCGGTGCTGACTGCGCTCATCACCGTTGTACTCGCAATCGGCGGTTGTCTGCCGTGCCAGAAACTATTCGCCGGCCAGCCGTCTAAAAAGAGTTGCTGCAATGCAAAGGGTCAGTGCCAGAAGCCAGGCCAGGAGAGTTCCGGCAAAAACACCTGCAACCTGCAGTTGGCGGACATGCAGGCCGAACCACAGCAGCATTCCGGCCGCCTGATCGATGCCAGCGTCGCTGATGTAGGCCAGCCCTTCGTGGAGTCCGCGCCTATGCCCTGTTCTGCTGACGCAGCCGCAGGTACCACGAATACCGATTCGTCTCCACCTCCGCTATTCCTGCTTAACCTCTGCCTGTTGATCTGATCGGGCCCTCCTAACACTTTCAAGTCTGCGTTTCCCGGCCATCCATTCGTGCCGGCGATTGATTCGTTTAGGAGTGAACCTGCGGTGTATCTATTCAGCAAGCTCTTAGTCCCGCTGCTTTTGACGGCGGTGGTGCCATCTTTCGCACAGAATACGTTGAGTCTCGAACAGCTAATTACTGAGGCTCTCAACAGCAACCCGGAGATTCTCGCCGCTCAGAAGAGGTACGAAGCGGCAAGGCAACGCCCGAACCAGGAGAGCAGTCTGCCCGACCCCACGTTCTCACCGGGGTATGCCAGTAACGGCGCCCCTTGGCCTGGAGCACGGCTGGGCATTGAACCGACCAGCAACATCGGTTTTATGGTCTCCCAACAGATCCCAGGTCCCGGCAAGCGGCGCCTCCGCGGTGAAATCGCGGCGAAAGAGGCTGACGCGGAGTTTCAACTGTATGAGGCGGTCCGGCTGAGCGTGACCGCGCGAGTAGAGCAGGTTTTTCACCGTTTACACCACACGTTCATTGCACTGGATGTGATGAGCCGGGGTAAAGCTCTACTGACAACATTCTTGCGGATCTCGGAATCACGCTACTCGACGGGCAAGGCGATGCAGGCCGATATCTTCCGGGCTCAGACGCAGTTGTCGCTGTTACAAACGAAAATCTTGCGCATGCAGCAAGATCAGCGGGCGGCCCAGGCGGAATTAAACAGCCTGCTGAACCGCCGTCCTGGCTCGCCTTTGGGGGTCCCTCTGCGAGATCCCGTCCAGCCACTCACCACAACTCTGGAAGAAATCGTCGAAATCGCGCTCGCCCGATCCCCCACAATCCGCCGCGACGAACAGATGATCCAGAAAAACGAGCTCAGCGTGAACCTCGCTCGTAAGCAGCTCCGCCCGGACTACACCATCGCGGCCGGCTACTTCAACATGGGCCGGATGCCGGACATGTTCCAATTTCGCGTGGATATCCCGCTACCAATCTACTCAGGCCGAAAACAAATTCCGGCCATACACGAGCAAACTCACAGGTTGAGCGAATCGCGCCGGAACTACGAAGCCGCCCGGCAGGACCTCCAGTTCCGTGTCCGTGAAGCGTACGCGCAGGCAGAAACCTCTTTTCAGCTTCTTACGCTTTATCAGGACACCATAATCCCGCAAGCGCAGCTCACGGCTGACTCGTCCCTTGCTTCGTACCAGACCGGCGCCGCTGATTTCCTGTCCGTGCTGACGAACCTGTCAAGCACCATCGATTACGAAGAACGCTACCACGAGGAGATGCTCTCCTACTGGCTCGCAGTGATCAAGCTCGAAGAGTTGAGCGGTTCACAGCTTTTAAAGTGAGGAGGAGCGGCATGAAGAAGAGCTTACGCATCATCGTGATCGTCTTTGGATTGGCTGTGGCGTTTGTCGCCGGACATGGCTATGGACGCTGGTATGGAAAGGGAACGCCTGGCGCCGCGCAAAAGGGCGGACGCAAGATTCTTTACTACGTGGATGCGATGCATCCCTGGTACAAATCGGACAAGCCTGGAATTGCTCCCGATTGTGGAATGAAGCTCGAGGCAGTGTACGCGGATGGCGGCGCGCCTGCCGCTGCACAACCGCTGCGTAAGATCCTCCACTACCGCGATCCTAAGAATCACCAGTACACGTCGGACAAGCCGGGAATCAACCCGGAAACAGGGAGCGGTCTGGAGCCGGTTTACGCAGAGGACGCAACCGTCATCCCCGCCGGGGCCCTTCAGGTCACTCCGGAAAGGCAGCAACTCATCGGCCTTCGATTCGGGCAAGTGAGCTACGAGTCCTCAGCTCAGGAATTCCGTTCGGTGGGGCGCGTTGTGGTCGACGAAACCCGCACCACACGCATTCACGCGCGGGTCGAAGGCTGGATCGAACGTGTAAATGCTGATTTCGTGGGCCAGTTGATTACGAAGGGTCAGCCTCTACTTACGCTCTACAGTCCCGAGTTGCTGGCAACACAACAGGAGCTTCTGCTGGCCCTTCAAGCGCGAACCATCATGAGCAAGAGCAGCCTGCATGAAGCCCGCAGTAACAGCGACGCACTGGTCGAGGCGGCACGCCGCCGGCTCGAACTCTGGAACTTCGACCGAGGCCAAATCGAGACCGTTGAAAAAAGTGGAAAGCCGATCGCCTCGGTGACGATATTCGCTCCGGCCGGCGGCTTTATCACTGCGCGGAACGCGTTTCCGGGTCAGAAGATCGCACCGGATACAGAGCTTTACGCCATCGCCGATCTCACCAAAGTGTGGGTTATGGCGGATGTGTTTGAATCGGACGCACCGTCGATGAGTCTCGGCGTACAAGCGATTGTGACCTCTTCTAATGACCCTGCGATCCGGCTTCAGGCGCGCGTCAGCAACATCCAGCCACAAGTAGACCCTGCAACACGGACCCTGAAGGTGCGGCTGGAGTTAAACAATCCCGGCTACAAACTGAAGCCCGAGATGTTCGTCGACGTCACATTCCGGGTCGGCGGTTCGAAGACGCTCACAGTACCTTCAGAAGCGGTTTTGGACACCGGCGCGACGCAGACAGTATTCATGGACCGCGGCAATGGTCTGATTGAACCACGTCACGTCGAAATCGGCAGACGCTTCGGCGATCGCATCGAGATCCTGCGCGGGCTCTCCAAGGGTGAGCGGATCATCGTCTCCGGGGCATTTCTACTGAACTCTGAAAGTCAACTGAAGTCCGCCATGGCTGGCATGAGCCACGATTCGGGAGCACCCTCACCGGGGGCAAACGCGCAAAAAAAAGGCGGCGGTCATGATCAACCAAATCATTGAGTTCTCGGGCCACAATAAGTTCATCGTCTTCCTGCTCGTTGCTGTTCTGATCGCGGCCGGCTTGTGGTCGATGATGTCTCTGCCGCTCGACGCAATTCCGGATCTCAGCGAAACGCAGGTGATCGTGTATTCACGTTGGGATCGCAGTCCCGACATCATGGAGGACCAGGTCACCTATCCGATCGTCACCTCCATGCTTTCTGCTCCCGGAGTGCGCACCGTGCGAGGATTCTCCGACTTCGGATATTCGTATGTCTACATCATCTTCGAGGAGGGCACGGACATTTACTGGGCAAGATCGCGGACGCTTGAGTATCTCTCGGGCGTTCTGCCCAGACTACCTAAAGGTGTGACCACCGAACTCGGACCTGACGCGACAGGCATCGGGTGGGTTTTTCAATACGTGCTCTATGACACATCCGGCAAGCACGACCTGGCGCAGTTGCGCTCCGTGCAGGACTGGTTTCTCCGATTCCAGTTGCAATCGGTCCCCGGCGTAGCGGAGGTCGCCCCGCTTGGCGGCTTCGTCCGGCAGTATCAGGTCAACGTGGATCCGAACCGGCTGCGGGCATACCGGATACCGATTGATCGCGTCGTCGAGGCTGTCCGCCGCGGCAACAATGACGTTGGCGGCCGGTTAGTTGAGATGAGCGGCGCGGAGTACATGGTGCGAGGCCGCGGTTATGCGAAGTCGACGGCGGATTTGGCCAACATCGTCCTCGCGACCTCCGAGACTGGCGTACCCGTCCGAATTCGGGACGTAGGAACCGTTGAACTCGGCCCGGACATTCGCCGCGGCGTGGTCGATTTAGACGGTACCGGTGATGTCGTATCCGGCACGGTCATCATGAGGCAAGGCGAGATCGCCCTAAGCGTCATCGAGCGCGTAAAGGAAAAACTGAAGGAGATCCAGCCAGGCTTGCCTGCAGGCGTGAAAATATTGCCTGTCTACGATCGCTCGGAGTTGATTCTCCGTTCCATAGACACCCTGAAGGATACCTTGAT
>JANYCV010000021.1 GCA_025360145.1 Acidobacteriaceae bacterium | reverse complement strand
AACGCTAGCTGCATTGGGAACAACTGCGGACGCACCCGCGGCAGAGATAAAACAAGCATCCACTCCCGAATTGCGGCGTCTGACGCACAGCCAGTACAACCACACAGTGCAGGATCTGCTGCATGACCAAACCCGCCCCGCCGATCAATTTCCAAACGAAGACTACGTGAACGGATTCACCAACCAGTCAGAGGCGCAGAGCATCTCGCCCCTGCAGGCCGAGGCCTACAATCACGCGGCGGAGAAGTTAGCGCGGAACGCATTCCGGGGCGGCGATTCGCGCGGGCTGATCCCTTGCAAGCCGTCCGGCATCGATGATGCTGCTTGCCGCGGGCAATTCATTCGGCAGTTTGGACTGCGTAGTTTTCGCCGGCCTCTCTCCGATTCGGAAGTTCGCGTTTACGATACGCTCTTTCGCACCGAAGCCGCCCGCACTCGCGATTTCACGGGCGGAGCGCAAGTCGTAGTGGAAGCCATGCTCCAATCTCCGCACTTCCTGTTTCACCTGGAAGGCGGATCGGACGGCCAATGGAAACATTACCGCGCTGCCAGCGCCTTGTCCTATCTTCTGTGGGACACCATGCCCGACGAGCAGCTCTTCGGCGCAGCGGAGAAGGGCCAGTTATCCGCTGCGGCGGGAATTGAGAAGCACGCCCGGCATCTACTTAGCGACGACCGGGCGCACAGGTCGCTCGACGTATTTCTCGCGCAGTGGCTGCGGTTCGACCGTTTACGCAACGCCGTTCGCGACCGGCGCCTCTATCCGGAATATGGCACCGAACTGGTAAGCTCCATGATCGAAGAGGTCCGGCGTTTGTTCGGAAAACTTGTCTGGGAAAACGGATCGTTCCTCGATTTCTTCCGGTCCGATTCCGCATTTGTAAATAGCGACCTCGCCTTGCTATACGGCATTCCGCCGCCCGCGCAGGAGTTCGCCACCGTGAAGTTCCCGCGTGCATCCGGCCGAGCCGGAATACTTGGCTCAGCCCTGTTCCTGTCCTTAACCAGCAAACCATCCGACAGTTCTCCCACCGAGCGAGGCCTGTTCGTTCGCGAGCATTTTCTTTGTCAGATCGTGCCCCCTCCGCCGCCCGGCGTCAACACAAACCTGCCTCCGCCTACCGACGCGAAACCGCTTAGCAACCGCGAACAACTGAGCATGCATCTGACAAGCCCCAACTGCGCCGCATGCCATCGGTTGATCGACCCCATCGGGTTCGGCTTCGAGCATTTCGACGCAATCGGCCGCTACCGCACAACGCAGCGAGTCACCGTCTTCCCGACACTCGACGAAATTAAGACCAAGACGAAGACTAAACCAACTATCTACGAGCTGCCAATCGAAGCCAGCGGCGCCGTCCGGGGGATTGCGAATTCCGAGTTTAAGTCTCCCGGCGAACTGGGCGCTATTTTGGCTGAAAGCCCCATCTGTCAGAAGTGCGTGGTCAAACAGTTTTTCCGGTATGCGGTCGGGCGGCCGGAAACAGCCGAAGACGACGAGACCATCAACGCGTCTCTCAAAGATTTCCGCGACTCCCAATTCCGGTACCAAAATCTGATAATCTCGATAATCAAGTCCAAAGCGTTTCTAGGAGGACCAAGCGAATGAACAGTGCTCTTTCCCGACGCAAATTTCTGCGAGGAATTGGCCTCGGCGGCGCCAGCATTCGCATCGGTCTACCCGCCCTCGCCGCCATGTTCAATGAGAGCGGAACGGCCTACGCAGCCGGGCCGAAGCCCATCGACACGCGCTTCGTCTTCTGGTTCAACGGCAACGGAATTCCAGAAAAATACTGGATTCCCCGCCAGACCGGCGCGGATTTCGACTTCACGCCGTGCCTCGCTCCGCTGGAACGATTTCGAAACGACGTTCACATCGTGACCGGCCTCGACAGCCCGGCCGCCCGGCTTCCAGGGCCCGGAAATAGCCACTATCCATCAATGAGCGCACTGGTTTCCGGACAAGTCTACACCGGTCGCGGCGCCGGCGGCACATCCATCGATCAGGCGATTGCGCGCAGCATCGGCGGCGAATCCCGCTTCCGTTCGCTACAGGTGGGCGTGTGTCAGGAATCGTTCGGCGAAAGCATTCAAACCAACTTGAGCTGGGCGGACAGAGATCGGCCTCTGCCTCCGGAGATGATTCCGCACCGCCTGTTCGATCGTCTGTTTGGTGGACGCGAAGAAGGCTGGGTGAACCGGCAGAAAAGCATCTTGGATGCGGTGCGCGAAGAAACATCGGCACTTGGTGCGCGGCTTGGCGCCGAGGACAAGCTGCGCGTGGACGAGTACCTCACCTCCGTCCGCGATCTGGAACGTTCCATCGCCAGCCTGCCGCCTGAGTACTCGCAAGTGGTGGAGCGGCCGCCCGATGGTGGCGACCTGAAGGATTGGCCTCGCATCGCGCGTTTGCAAAGCGATCTGCTGGCCCATGCGCTGGCATCGCATCAGACCCGCGTCGCCTCATACATGCTGACCAAGTGCCAGGGCCTATCGCGTTTTCCATGGCTCGGCCACACAGCGCAGCGGCATCATGAATACACGCACGGCACCGTGGAAACCGCGCAGGGAATGCGCATCCTGCGGGATATCTGCCGCTGGCACGTAGAGGAATTCGCCTACCTGATCGCCAAGCTGAAGTCGATGCCGGAAGGCGAAGGCAATCTGCTGGATCACACCTGCCTGGTCTTCGCGCATGAGCATGCCGAAGCGAATGCGCACAAGAATAATAATCTGTCCATGATCGTCGCCGGCCACGCGGGTGGTTTGAAGACCGGCCTGCACACGCGCACTACTGGCACTGTGGGCGATCTGTATCTCACGTTATCGGACGAACTGCTGAAGGCCAATCTGCAGAAGTTCCCCACCGCCGGGAAGAAGCTTACGGAGATCGTTTAAAGCTGCTCAGGTGAGGGGGCGCATTTTCGATCGACGGTGTGTCGATGGACTCTTGAGGTTCAAGGCGTTACTTCTACGGCTTGCCGGCTTTACGGTCTTATGCATCGTAAGCTTGCTTCTTTCAGTGATAGCGTCCTTCTTCCACTCGACCTCCACACCCCATTACAATCGAATGAGAGTCGCATGAATAGCAACGACGTAATCATCCTTGACAAATTTCTCGATACAGATCGAACTAGCAAGTACCCCGGCGTCGGTGCGAGCGCTCATTTTGAGCTATTTTCTGCGGACCAAATTCTCAAAGACTACGACCTGAACACGGATGAGTTGAAATCGGGCATTGTTGGGGCCAGCGACGACGGCGGAATTGATGCAATCTACATTTTCCTAAACAGAGATTTAGTTCAGGAGGACACTGATTTCGAGACCTACAAACGCGGTGTTGCAATCGAGCTTTTCTTCATCCAAGCGAAAACCTCCGAGGCTTTCTCAGAGTCGGCAATCGATAAGCTTCACGCGGCGACTGATGACCTTCTTGATCTCTCGAAGGATCTCTCCAAGCTCACGAAAGTCTACAACA
>JANYCV010000610.1 GCA_025360145.1 Acidobacteriaceae bacterium | reverse complement strand
GGCAACCCAACAGGTAGCCGGCGGTGGTGTGCAGGATGCCCTTGGGCTTGCCCGTGGTGCCTGACGTGTAAAGAACGTAGAGCGGGTGTTCGGAATCCAGGTGCTCGGCGGGGCAGTCTTCGCTCATCCCCGCGTCGAGTTCATGCCACCAGGAATCGCGGCCTGCCGTCATCGGGATATCCGATCCAGTGCGCTGGTACACGATTACGTCGCGCACGCCGGGGCAATCCTGCACCGCCTCATCCACGGCACCTTTCAAACGCACTTCCTTCCCGCGCCTCCAGCTTCCGTCCGCTGTGATCACGACGGTGGCGCCCAGATCATGAATGCGGGCCTTTAGCGCTTCGGCGGAGAAGCCTCCGAAGACCACGCTATGCGTGATACCGAGGCGTGCGCAGGCCAGCATGGCCACGGCGGCTTCGGGTACCATCGGCATGTAGATGACGGCCCGGTCGCCAGTCTGGTATCCGCGCGATTTCAAAACATTCGCAAACCGGCAGACCAGGCGATGCAGTTCCTGATAGGTGATGATGCGCTGGTCGCCCGGTTCGCCTTCCCAGATGATGGCTGCTTTGTTCTTACGCGCCGTGGTCAGGTGGCGGTCAATGCAGTTGAAGGAGACGTTAGTTTTGCCGCCCACGAACCACTTCGCAAATGGCGAATTCCAGTCGAGCACCTTCGACCACTTCTCGAACCAATGCAGTTCGGTCTCCGCCAGATCTCCCCAGAACTTTTCAGGGTCCGCTTCCGCACGGCGGTAAAGGTCGAGATATCCGTCCATTCCCTGGACATTAGCGTTCCGGACGAACTCCGGGCTGGGGGCGTACGATGCGATTTCGCTCATCTGCATGGATTTTATCAGGTGAGCGGGAGGAGATGATTATGACTTGGGTAAGCCGGCATAGGCCGCGAAACATGGCCCGTTCCCGATCTTCTCCAAACAGCAGTGGAATCACGGGCGCCGGTACGAGTCGAGGGACAATCGCGGTCAATAAAATGGCGCGTTACCAGAAAAATTCACCTGAGTATGCGTGGGCTGAGCAAGATCGTATGCCGGCTGGCCGTTCCCTACGGCGTCAAAGCGGAACGGCGGAAACCCGCGGGCTATTCGCCGCTCTGCTGCATCATTTTTGCCACCAGTCCGGTCCAACCGGTTTGGTGGTTCGCCCCCAATCCCGCGCCGGTGTCTCCATGGAAGTATTCGTAGAAGAGCACCAAATCCTTCCAGTGTGGGTCGGTGGCGTACCGCTCGTCGCCGCCATGAACAGGCCGCCGGCCGTTCTCATCGCGGGTAAACAGACGTGTAAGGCGTCTGGAAAGCTCGGCCGCCACTTCCGCCAGCGTCATCATCTTGCCCGATCCTGTGGGGCATTCCACTTGGAACCCGGGCCCGAAGTAATAGTCGAATTTTTGTAGCGATTCAATCAGCAAATAGTTGACGGGGAACCAGACGGGGCCGCGCCAGTTCGAGTTCCCGCCGAAAAGTCCTGTTCTGGATTCCGCGGGCTGATAGTCTACTCTGTATTCCGCCCCGTCGGCCTGCATCACGTAGGGATGTTCGTGATGATAACGGGATAGCGCCCGCAGTCCCATGGGCGACAGAAATTCATTCTCATCCAGAACGACGCGCAAAATACTGCGCAACTGATCCTCACCCACAATGGAGAGCAAACGGCGTTCCCCTTGACCGCGATCGCGCATGGATGCGACGTTCGAGGTCAGATCCTCCCGGTTTTCCAGAAACCAATCCATACGGCGGCGGAACCCGTCGAGTTTGCCCAAAACTTCGGGATCCAAAGTCTGTACGGCATACAGCGGGATCAGGCCGACGATTGAGCGCACTTTTATCGGCTTCAACTGGCCATCGGGTGTGTGCAGCACATCGTAGAAAAAATTGTCCTCCTCCGACCACATGGCGCTGTCGTCCGCACCCAGGTGATTGATGGCGTGCGCAATGTAGAGGAAATGCTCCCAGAACTTGCTCGCGACGTCTTCGTAGGTGGGGTCTTCGCTGGCCAGTTCCAGCGCGATGGCCAGCAGATTCAGCGTATACATCGCCATCCAACCGGTGCCGTCCGCCTGCTCTATATGTCCGCCGGTAGGCAAAGGCTTGCTTCTATCGAACAGGCCGATGTTGTCCAGTCCGAGGAACCCGCCCTGAAAAATATTGCGCCCTTCCGAGTCTTTCCGGTTCACCCACCAGGTGAAGTTGAGCAACAGCTTGTGGAAGACGCGCTCCAGGAAATTCCGGTCGCCCTTTCCGGTACGCTTCTTCTCAATGCGGTAAACACGCAGCGCGGCCCATGCGTGTACAGGCGGGTTCACGTCACCCAGCGCCCACTCATAG
Source organism: Acidobacteriaceae bacterium (assembly GCA_025360145.1). Classification (GTDB taxonomy): domain Bacteria; phylum Acidobacteriota; class Terriglobia; order Bryobacterales; family Bryobacteraceae; genus JANXXV01. The sequence continues at coordinate 58 of JANYCV010000610.1, read as the reverse complement.
GCCGGCAGTTGCCCGTTCGGATGCATGTACCATTCGCGCAGCATCAGAATCAGCTGCT
>JANYCV010000603.1 GCA_025360145.1 Acidobacteriaceae bacterium | reverse complement strand
GTCTGGAAAACGGATGACGACGGCCGAACTTGGCAACCAATTTTTGATTCGCAGCCGACCCAATCAATCGGCGCCATCGCCGTTGCGCCCAGTAATCCAAAAATTATCTATGTAGCCTCGGGTGAAGGTTTGCATCGGCCGGACTTGTCGGTTGGCAACGGCATGTATCGCTCCTCCGACGGGGGGCAAAGCTGGACGCACTTATCTTTGCAAGATGCCCAACAAATCCCGAGCATCGTGGTAAGTCCTAACGACGCGAACCGGGTTTACGCGGCGGTGCTAGGCCATCCATATGGCCCCAGCGCGCAGCGCGGTCTGTACCGCTCGTCCGACGGCGGTGCAAGTTGGGTCAAGTTGTTGGATCGCGGCGAAAACATCGGTGCCTCGTTTGTCAGAATCGACCCCTATGATGCAAATACTCTGTACGCGGGTTTTTGGGATGCGCGTTCCGGACCGTGGGAAGACAAGAACATGTACAACGGCCCGAACGGCGGATTGTATAAATCAAGCGACGGCGGAGACCATTGGAAGCAGCTCAAAGACGGATTGCCGGATGGCTTATCGCAGATCGATGTGGCGGTGGCGGCCAGCGCGCGTGGGCGCTTGTATGCGACGGTGGCAACAAGCTCCAATCCTGCCGCTCAGGGCGGCGCCGCGCCCAGCGTGGGCATCTACCGCTCCGATGACGGCGGTGATCATTGGCGCGCAGCGACCAGCGACCCGCGGCCGTCATTGCGCATTGGCGGCGGGGACTTGCCCATTATTCAGGTCGATCCGAGCAACGCAGACATTCTGTACAGCGCCTCGATCGTAATGATGAAATCGACCGACGGCGGGGTGCGCTGGAGTTCATTCAAAGGCGCGCCGGGCGGGGATGATTACCAGCAAATCTGGGTCAGTCCCGAGAATCCGCAGCGCATCGGCCTGGCGGGCGATCAAGGCGCAGTGATTACCGTCAACGGCGGCAAGAGCTGGAGTAGCTGGTTCAATCAGCCCACTGCGCAGCTTTATCATATCGGCATAACCTCCGGCTTCCCATACCGGCTGTGCTCAGGTCAGCAAGAAAGCGGTTCAGTCTGCATCGCCAGCCGCGGCAACGACGGTGAGATCACTTTTCGCGATTGGCACCCAGTGGGTGTCATCGAGTACGGCTATGTTGCGCCGGACCCGCTCGATGCCGATGTTATTTATGGAGCAGGTCGAAACGTCGTCACCAAAACCCATCTTTCATCCGGCCAAGTTCAAGATATCTCCCCGATTCCAGTGGCCTCAGAGGGGATACGCACCGATCGCACTGAACCGATTCTTTTCTCGCCCCAAGACCCTCACCGAATGTACTACGCCGCCAACCGGCTTTACGCCACCAGTGATGAGGGCAGCACTTGGCAAATAATCAGCGAGGACTTGACGCGTCCGAGCAGCGGCTCACCACCCAGCGTCGGTGACATGCACATGGACAAGGCCGATACGCAGCGCGGTGTGATTTATTCCCTGAGCGCTTCGCCCATGGCCAAGGGGATGTTATGGGCGGGGACGGATGACGGGCTGATTTGGGCCACGTCTAACGAAGGCAAGGAGTGGCGAAACGTTACGCCGCCGCAGCTGAACGCGTGGAGCAAGGTTACGCAGATAGAAGCGTCGCATTTCGATGCGCAGGTCGCTTACGCGTCGGTGAGCCGATTCCGTTTGGATGATCTACAGCCGTACGTGTATCGCACGCGAGACGGCGGCCGCAGTTGGCAGTCAATCACCGCCGGATTGCCGGTGGATGCGCCGGTTAATACGGTGCGGGAGGATCCGGCACGCCGCGGGCTGTTGTTCGCCGCCACCGAAAAAGCCGTTTGGATGTCGGTCGACGACGGTGAGCGTTGGCAATCTCTGCAGCTCAATTTGCCGCACACTTCGATGCGCGATCTGGCGATTCATGGACAGGACTTGATCGTCGCGACGCATGGCCGCTCCTTTTGGATTCTTGACGATATCGGTCCATTACGCGAGTTTGCGGGCAGCGGATCTCACCAGCTGCCGACGTTGCTTAAACCTTCGGCCGCTGTGCGTGCACGACGCAGCACCGGGACCGACACGCCCATCCCGCCCGATGAACCGGCCGGCCGCAATCCCCCCGACGGCGCCATCCTCGACTACTTCCTTCCCCAAGCAGCGAAGGGCGCAGTCACGATAGAGGTTCTCGATTCGCAAGGTGGCCTCGTGCGCCGTGCCGCGAGTACTGATCCGGTTGGATTTTCACAACAGGATAGAGCTCGTGAACTCATCCCGGCTTACTGGATACGGCAGCCACTGGCTTTGGCTACAGGGGCGGGGATG
>JANYCV010000587.1 GCA_025360145.1 Acidobacteriaceae bacterium | reverse complement strand
GGCGCCGGCGTTCGAAGTGGTGATGGTAAGCTGGGAGACCTGATCGAGCAGCAAGAGGTTCGGGGTGAAATCCAGTCCATTCGTCCGCACGAAGTTGTCCTGAATATTGATTCCATCCAGGGTCACATTGCCGAATGATCCGCGCTGCCCGTTGATGACGGTGTTCGTCCGGCCGTTGGCGGAAACGCCCGCCTGGGTGCCTATAAGTGAAAGCGGGCTGCGATTAATGATCGGCAGCTTCCGGACTTCGGAATTGGAAAGACTGACGGAGTTTTCGGCGTTGGCGGTCTGAACGACTTCCGTGGTGGAAGAGATCTCAACGGTTTCCGCCACCGAGCCGATCTCCATGCGAATGGCGGGCACCGCCATTTCGCGGCCGGGATCGACCACAACGCCACGAATCACTTGACGGCTGAATCCTGGGGACTCCACCGCGACGTCATAAGTTTCCGGGCGAACGCCGATGAAAAGGAAAAGTCCGTCACTGCTGGTTTGACTCTTCAGAGCGGCCTGCTCGCCGCCAGCCAAGGTCAAGGTGACGGTGGCACCGGGAATCGCCGCGCCGGACTTGTCGATTACCGAACCGGACAATCTTCCATTGACCTGTGCATGCAAGCCAGACGAAAAGACAATCGCGGACAGAACAACCACGTGGCAAGCAACAGTTTTGCTCATATACCATCTCCCAAAATAGAACGAAGCAAGTTGGCTTAGTGTAACAAAATTGGAGCACCGCGGGAAACCTGGATGGCATCGGCTAATCTAGTAACAGAGTCCTCTTGCCGGTAGATCAACTTTATAGTGAGCTGGAAGCGAAGGTTCGAGCATTGCGCCCGCAGGACGATCTTGCGCCGCTGCACGACGCCTACGTTTTCGCCGCCGAATATCACAAAACCCAGACCCGGGATTCCGGCGAACCGTACATGGTTCACCCGCTTACCGTCACGCTGATTCTGGCGGACATGCAGATGGATATGATCTGCCTGCAGACCGGCCTGCTGCACGATGTGGTGGAAGATACCTCCGTCAGTCTGGAGGAGATCCGCAAGCGCTTCGGGCCGGAAGTGGCGCGTTGCGTGGACGGCGTCACCAAGCTGAGTAAGTTGAACCTGAACTCCCGCGAAGAGCGCCAGGCGGAGAGCATGCGCAAGATGCTGCTGGCCATGGTGACCGACATTCGCGTCATCATTGTGAAGCTTGCCGACCGGCTGCACAACATGCGCACGCTGGGCAGTGTTTCCCGGGAGCGCCAGGAACGCATCGCGCAGGAGACGCTGGACATCTACGCGCCCATTGCGCACCGCCTGGGAATGGGCAAAATCCGCGGCGAACTGGAAGATCTGGCCTTCATGCATCTGGAACCGGAGGCTTACTCCGAGCTGGTGCGGGAGACGGAGAACCGGCGGCAAGCGAACGAGGAGTCGCTGCAACAGATCCGTCACGATATCCAGTTGAAGCTGAGCCGCGAAGGAATTCCGGCTCGCGTGGAAGGACGCCTGAAGCGGGCGTATTCGGTGTATCAGAAACTGAAGCGGCAGAAGATCGCAATGGATCAGGTTTACGATCTTCTCGCCCTGCGGATCATCACCGACTCGGTGAAAAACTGCTATGCCGCGCTGGGCGTGATCCACAACGAGTGGCACCCGATTCCGGGCCGCATCAAAGACTTTATCGCGATTCCGCGGCCGAACCTTTACCAGTCCCTGCATACGTCCGTGATGGGGCCGGGCGGTTTGGCGTTTGAGGTGCAAATCCGCACCGAGGAGATGCACCGCATTGCCGAAGAGGGCATTGCCGCGCACTGGAAGTATAAGGAAGGCAGGAAGGGCGCGAGCGCCGCCGAAGACGACCAGCGGATGGCGTGGCTGCGCCAATTGGTGGAATGGCAGAAGGAAATTCGCGATCCCGGCGAGTTCATGTCCACGCTAAACATGGACTTGTACCCGGAAGAGGTTTACACTTTTACGCCGCTCGGCCGCGTGATCGTTCTACCGCGTGACGCCACGCCGATCGATTTCGCTTACGCCATTCACAGCGACGTGGGCAGCACGTGCGTCGGCGCCAAGGCGAACGGACGCATTGTTCCGCTGAAGTACAACCTGAAGAATGGCGATGTAGTGGAGATTCTGACGCAGGCGGGGCATTTGCCGAGCAAGGATTGGCTCGCTCTGGTGAAGACGTCGCGCGCGCGAAACAAGATCAAGCACGACATCAACGCCACCGAGCGCGAGAAGGCGATCGACATCGGGCAGAAGTATCTGGAGCGGGAGGCCAGGCGTCTGGGTGTTGCGCTCAGCCGTATATCGAAGGCGGATCTGGAGCGCGTTGCTTCCGATTACGGTTGCAGCAAGATGGAAGATCTGCATGCGGCCTTGGGTTACGGCAAGTATTCGGCGCGGCAGGTTTTGCAGAAGCTCGCGCCAGAGCTGGTTCCAGAGACGGTCTCCGAGCCGGAGCCGGCCAAGCCGCACCAGGCAGCGCTGGGAGACGGATCCAAGGAAAACGGCGATCTGGTCATTAAGGTGAAGGGCATCGACGACTTGTTGGTGTACCGCGCTAAATGCTGCAATCCGATTCGAGGCGAATCGATTGTGGGATACGTGACGCGGGGGAAGGGAATTGCCGTTCACTCCACGCACTGTTCCAACGTGCAGAACCTCATGTATGAAGTGGAGCGCAAGATTGAAGTGGAATGGGCCCGCAGCGCCTCGGAACAGTTCCCGGTAAAGATGGTGATCTACACCGACGACCGGCCGGGCATGTTGAATCAGTTGACGTCGATTCTATTCGCCGAGAGCAGTAATATACGCAGCCTGGAAGCGCGTGCCGATGAGAAGCATAACGGCGATGGAGCGATTGTGGAAATGACGGTAGAGATTAAGGACAAACGCCAGTTGGAGAAAGTGACGGGCGCGATCCGCCGCATTCCGGGCGTGAGAGATATCGAGCGGGTTCAGTAAATAATGAGCGAAACCAACGATCCGGAACACATCGCCATCTCCAAATCGAAAGGCATTCAGATCGATTGGAAGGACGGCCACCATAGCGATTACGGCCTGGGCTATCTGCGCGACGAGTGCCCCTGCGCGTTATGCACCGGGGCGCATGGCACCGAGCCGCAGAAGACAAACTATGCGGCACCGGGCGCGAACCCGTTCCAGATGTTCAAGCCATCGATCAAAATGACGAACGTGGAGCCGGTGGGGAACTATGCGGTGCAGATCTTCTGGAATGACGGCCACAGTACCGGCATCTACTCCTACGATCACCTGCGCAAGATTTGCCCGTGTCCGGTATGCAAACCGGAGTAGGTGGCGGCTTCCACTACGGCGGACGCAGGTTCCCGGTCCGGTCCAATAGCGCGTACGGAGATGCACTGGCTTCCACGCCCTGCCACTTCACCGGTAAGAATCCGGCTATCTATGCCCGACTGCTGCCGGTGATTGTCGTGCTGGAGAAACCCGGCTTCCATCCCCTGGTGGAACAGACATCGTGCTGGGTCTCTACATCGGCTTTCCGCGGTTGGACCAATTGCGCTTCATCGCTCGCGACCCGATGTGGAGTCCAAAATTCAAATATGTTTGGCTAGTTCGGTGACCTGACTGAACCGCGCGTGTCAGCAAGTTGCGGATGAAAGTGGCCAGAGCGCCTGGCACGCGGAATCAATCCGTTGCAGTCCTAGACGGTTACCGTACGACGCTCTGCGCCTGTTCGAGGCTTGTCGAGCGCGGCCGAGGTCTGCGCATTCAAAGCACGCCCAAGCGCGGAGAGCGAGGCATTCGCGTTCAACCGCTCGGCTTCCCGATCCGGCCCTACCTGCCCTGCGGCAAATGCGGCTCGTTCCAACTTTGCTTGCCGAAGCTTTTCGCGGAATGGCCTGACCGCTTCCACCGCAGCAATGATTTTTGCTTCGGATTGTTCGCTTGCGCGTTCGAAGGCATGGCAAGCAGTTGCTTCCTTCCGCTCCAGTCGTAAGGCGATCATTCTGGTGGATGGCATCTTTATATCGACTGTTTAGCTTATCGGCCCGCTATTCAGAATCAAGAGCGGCAGCGAATGTGCGGACGCGCGGTTTCGTGCGGGCTACCCGTCAATGGCGCTGGCCTGAAAACCGGCCGAACGCTCGGGATCTTGAGCGTTCGGCATGAGGCCCAACTGATGACTTCGCGGGATACTAAGGCACCGGGTCCGCAGTATATGGTTGAACTGCGGATGTGCAGGAAAAAATTCGTCTTGCGCTCAGCGCAACCCCCCGGCGTATCCCATGTTTCCGCACCGCTTCCACCGAGTATTCAGAGCAACTCGGACGGTAGCGGCAACGGATGTACTTTTTCAGTAATGGCCGCCCGAAGCTTTGGTAGCTGTGGACTGCTCCAATGTACGCCCGCGCCGTGACTTGCCGGCTCGGAATCCGCATCGAGTCGAGACCTGCTAAAACTAGCAGCGCAAGGATGAAGAACAAATACGTTTCGGGGCGCTTCAGGCATTTCCGCAGTGCGGACATGTGGCACTCGCCTGCAACCGCTTGTTATTGCATCTGGCGCATTGAATGAGATTTCCCTGGGGCCGGGAGAAAACATAAATGATCAACCCAACGACGCTGGTAAACATGACCAAAACCATCCAGAGAACGGCGCTGTCCATCCCGCGAGATTTCGCATCTCGCGCCACCCAGATCAGCAATGCGATATTCAGAGCGAAAATGGCGATGGGGATAAAAATCAAGGACCCGCACAGCGCGCATCCCGCGGCTGCCTCGCCGCCGCCCGGTTCTCTCTGCGCCCACGCAATCTGGGCTGATGGTATTAGACTTGCCGACATCGGAAACAACCTTCGCAATTGATGCATCGAGCGTCCTCTCCCTTTTTTTCACAATGACACTTTATAACATTACTATGGAATGCGCATCCAATTCTTCATACCCATCGAGCGTCCTCTCCCTTTTTTTCACAATGACACCCCGGCTCTGCGACGGTAGCGAAGCACGAATACATGTTTTTTTTCATGGTCTGGTCGATTCGAGGCTTGCGTATGGCCTCAAATACTACGACACCAGTCAAACTGCGGTTTTAAACGCCAATGGGAGGATGCCGCCAGGCCATCGGATAGACCCAAGCCCGATTTCAGTCCGCCGATGGGACTCTGCAACGGCGCTGCGAAACGGCGGCCTGCTAAGCTGAAGGTTTCGCAGCATGGACGTTGTCTCTCTCTGTTTGAGTCTCACTCCGCACGGCCGGCTCGTCTTGACTCAGGACGCCGATGCACCGCGTCTTGACGGCGGG
>JANYCV010000569.1 GCA_025360145.1 Acidobacteriaceae bacterium | reverse complement strand
GTAATTACCTGAGTGAAGCACATACCCAGCTTAAGCAGAATAAGGTGTCTTTATAAGCCATGTTCCCGAAAGCCGTCTAAGCCGGGGCGCCAGTGTCCGGTATCGTATTCATTCTCCATCTCTTTCGTCTCGGCTAGATGCGCAACCACCTCGCCTCGCTTCCAATAGCATGTAAGGAAATCAAGGTGTTGCGCTCGCCGAAAGTTCGAAATCTCCCCTTTCCGCCAATTCACCCAACCGTAACTCAAAGCACGCTATATAGATATAATCCTTGACGCGGTACTAGATCTTGGGGCATCATTACACCTGTTCCACCTAAGAACCTCGAGGTAATCCTTCCCATGGGCCAATTAACAGTAGATCTCAGCACCAGGCACGAATTAAAGCGTTCCCTTCCCGTAACCCAGCGTACCGGAATCGAATTTCCCCGCCACTTCACCGCCAAACTGGAGTCCGGCAAGACCCCCTACGACGAGATTGTGTGGGAACTCCGCAACGCCACCATTGGAAACGATAAAGGCTCGGTGATCTTCGAACAACGCGACGTCGAGGTGCCCGAGGATTGGTCGCAAACCGCCACCAACATCGTCGCCAGCAAGTATTTCCACGGGAAGCTAGGCGCGCCGGATCGGGAACGCAGCGTCGGTCAACTGGTACACCGCGTGGTCGATACTATAGCCGGTTGGGGACTGGAAGGCCGCTACTTCAAGTCGAAAGAAGATGGCGAGAACTTCCGCAATGAACTCGCCCACCTGATGCTCACCCAGAAGGCCTGTTTCAACTCGCCGGTCTGGTTCAACGTTGGCGTGGAAGAAGCGCGGGGCTATGGCTGGTATTACGACGAAACCAGCGGCGACATCAAGCCGCTTTCGCGGTCGGAAGTCCGGCCACAGTGTTCAGCGTGCTTCATCGTTTCGGTGAAGGATACGCTGGAATCTATCCTCGATCTGGCGAAAACCGAAGGCATGCTATTCAAGTGGGGATCGGGCACGGGCACAAACCTCTCGGCGCTGCGGGAAGAAGACGGCATTCTCTCCGGCGGCGGCAGAGCTTCAGGACCGCTCAGCTTCATGAAGGGTTTCGATGCGTTTGCCGGAGTGATCAAGTCCGGCGGTAAGACGCGGCGCGCGGCGAAGATGGTGATCCTGAATGTGGACCACCCGGACATTGAACGATTCGTCTGGTGCAAGGCGAAGGAAGAGAAAAAAGCGCATACGCTGATCGACGCCGGTTACGATGCCAGCCTGGACGGCGAAGCCTACGGGTCCATCTTCTTCCAGAACGCAAACAACTCCGTGCGCGCCACGGACGAATTCATGCACTCGGTGGTGGAAGATGCCGATTTCTGGAGCAAATCGAAAGTTACCGGCCAACCTGTAAAGCGCTTCAAGGCGCGCGGCCTGCTGCGCCAGATTGCCGAAGCCACGCACCAGTGCGGCGACCCCGGAATGCAATTCGACACCACCGTCAATCGCTGGCACACCTGCAAGGCGACGGACCGCATCAACGCCTCAAACCCGTGCTCGGAGTACATGTTTCTGGACGATTCGGCGTGCAATCTGTCGTCGTTGAACTTGATGAAGTTCGTCGGGGCGGATGGGCAGTTCGATGTCGTAGGATTCCGTCACGCGGTGGATACGATGATCGTGGCGCAGGAAATCATCGTGGACAACGCAAGCTATCCCACGGAGATGATCGGCAAAAACTCGCACGACTACCGCCCGCTCGGGTTGGGATTCGCGAATCTTGGCGCGCTCTTAATGTCGATGGGCCTTGCCTACGATAGCGACAAGGGCCGCGACTTTTCCGGCGCCCTTACGGCGGTGATGTGCGGGCAGTCTTACCTCACCAGCGCGCGGATCGCGGAAGGCACCGGGCCGTTCCCAGGTTATGCGAAGAACGAACAGTCGTTCCTGGATGTAATCCGGATGCACGGGGAAGCGGTTCACAACATCAACAGCCGCCATATCCCGCCGGCCATGATGGAAGCCGCGCACAAGACCTGGAGCGATGCTTATAAGCAGGGCAAGGTGAGCGGATTCCGCAATGCGCAGACAACCGTGATTGCTCCCACCGGCACCATCGGCTTCATGATGGATTGCGATACCACCGGCATCGAGCCCGATCTCGCGCTGGTGAAATACAAGAAACTGGTGGGCGGCGGCGTAATCAAAATTGTGAACCAGACGGTTCCGCAATCGCTCATCAAGCTCGGTTACTCGCCGGAGCAGGTGGAGCAGATTGTCACCCACATCGATTCCACCGGCACGATAGAAGGCGCGCCCTGCTTGAAGGACGAACATCTGCCGGTCTTCGATTGCAGCTTCCGTCCGCAGAATGGCAGCCGGTTCATTCAGCACATGGGGCACGTGAAGATGATGGCGGCAGTGCAGCCATTCATCTCCGGCGCCATCTCAAAGACCATCAACATGCCGGAAGAATGCACGGTGGACGACATCATGGATGCCTACATCGAAAGCTGGCGCCTGGGCATCAAAGCGGTGGCGATCTATCGCGATAATTCGAAGCGTTCGCAGCCGCTGAGTTCCAGCACCGGCAAGGGCGAGAAGAAGGCTACCGCGTCCGCGCAACAGCCGGTGATCATCGAGAAGATCGTCAATCGTCCGGTGCGGCACAAGCTTCCCGATGAACGCCAGTCGGTGACGCACAAGTTCTCCATTGGCGGCCACGAAGGCTACATCACGGTCGGCATGTATGAGGATGGAACTCCCGGTGAAGTTTTCATTTCCATGGCTAAGGAAGGCTCGACGATTTCCGGCCTGATGGATAGCTTTGCCACTGCCGTCAGCTATGCGCTGCAATACGGGGTGCCGCTGAAGTTCTTCGTGGACAAATTCAGTCACGTGCGGTTTGAGCCAAGCGGCTGGACGGGTAACCCGCAGGTGCCCTACGCGAAATCGATCATGGACTACATTTTCCGCTGGCTGGGAGCGAAGTTCCTAGGTCCGGAATATGCGGTTGGGGAAGCCGGCGACTCTCCGGCGCTGCGGCCCACCGAGCCCGAGTTGCAGCAGTCCCTGCAGTTCAACAATGCGGTTTCCGATGCGCCGTTTTGCGCAGAGTGCGGATCGATGATGACGCGCAACGGGTCATGCTACAAATGCGCCAACTGCGGCGGCACCAGCGGTTGTAGCTAACACCTTTTCAAGGTATGGGAGCGGCGGCGATCCGGCTTGGAGGGCTGGATCGCTTTTTCTTGTGAGAGGGTTTCGGCGCCGGAGCGAACAGGTAGGAAGCGTTTCGGTATAGCCGGGTACTTGAGCGCTCGCTTTTTTACTTCAGCCAGTCTCAACTCGGTCTTCGCTGCGCACCGGCGAAGACTTCCATGAATTCCCTCGCCGTCACAATCCGCGTGGCCTGCCACACCGCGGGAAAGTCTTTGCTGTTGCCGGTAACCAGATAGTCTGCCTCCGCGGTCTGGGCACACTCCAGGAAAATGTTGTCGTCCGGATCACTCGCGGCGGTCACGGCAACGGTGGTCTTCACCCAAACCGCCTTTTCGCGGATCGTTCGTAGCACTCCTTCGATTGCGTCGGCGTGGCGCTTCAAGCGGGGGCGGCGGATCACTTCTTCGTATTCGGCGTAGATCTCCTCACTGACAAATAACTCAATCAAACCCGCAGCCGCCAGCAAGAATACTTGAG
>JANYCV010000560.1 GCA_025360145.1 Acidobacteriaceae bacterium | reverse complement strand
TTCGCCGGCTGGCATCACCAACGAAGCGCAGCGCGAGACGCTGGACTTCATCCAGCAGATGGATCGCAATCATCTGGCGAACAAAGGCGAGGACTCTACGCTGGAGGCGCGGATCTCCAGCTACGAACTGGCCTTCCGGATGCAGAGCGAGGCTCCGGATGCCGTGGACTTGACGAAAGAGTCCGAGGCGACGCGAAAGCTGTACGGCATTGATGAACCGATCACCGAAGACTTCGGACAGAAGTGCCTGTTGGCGCGCCGTCTGGTGCAGCGTGGCGTTCGATTCATCCAGCTCTATTCGGGCACGCAGGTTGGCGACGATTGGGACAACGCGCACACCGATCTCACCGGATCGCACTCAAAGATGTGCAAGAAGACCGATAAGCCGATTGCGGGGCTGCTGGCGGATCTGAAAGCTCTCGGTTTGCTGGAATCGACGCTGATAGTTTGGGGGTGCGAGTTCGGACGCACGCCTCTATCGCAGGGCCAGAACGGACGCGACCATCATCCGTACGGATTCTCGATGTGGATGGCCGGCGGCGGGATCAAGGGCGGGCAAGTGATTGGGGCTACCGATGAGTTTGGGCTGCGGGCGGTGGAGAATCCGCTGGATGCGCATGATGCGAACGCTTCGATCCTGCGGCTGCTTGGTCTGGATCACACCAAGCTGACGTATCTCTATCAGGGACGCGATATGCGCCTGACCGATGTTCACGGCGATAACGAGTTCACGAAACGGCTAATAACGTAGCCTGCTGTTCTGCTCCATAGCCGGCAACCGCGGCTATTGTCAAAAACTATGCGGTACATATTGGTTGCGCAGCTAGCGGCGCTGTTTACGGCGGTGGTGGCGTGCGCGCAACCCACTTCGGAACAAGTCGAGTTCTTTGAGAAGAAGATCCGGCCGGTGCTCGCCGAGAAATGCTACGGCTGCCACAACGCGAAGCTCAAAACGCCGATGGGCGGCTTGCGCCTGGACTCGCGCGATGCGCTGCTGAAGGGTGGCGATAGCGGTCCGGCGATCATTGCCGGCGAACCTGCTCACAGCCGGCTCATCGCGGCACTCTCCTACAAAGAAGATCTAAAGATGCCGCCCGCCGGGAAGCTTTCCGATGAGCAGCAGGCCGACTTCAGAGCCTGGGTGGCGATGGGTGCTCCGGACCCTCGCACGAGTGTAACCGCGACTGCCGAAAAGAAGCCTTACGACTTTTCGGCGGGCCGGAAGTTTTGGGCTTTCCAACCGATTGCGCGCGTTGCTGGAAAAACCATCGACGCATTCATTCTTGACAAGCTCGCCGCACAAGGCTTTCGGCCTGCGCAGCCCGCGGGCCGGCGCGTGCTGCTGCGGCGCGTCACTTACGATTTGACCGGCATCCCTCCAACGCCGGAAGAGATCGCGGAGTTTTTGAGGGACCAGTCGGCGGATGCTTATGCGAAGGTGGTCGATAGGCTGCTGGCCTCTCCGCGCTATGGCGAACGGTGGGGGCGGCACTGGCTGGATTTGGTACGGTATGCCGAGACCAATGGCCACGAGTTTGACGACGATAAGCTCGATCCCTGGCGTTATCGGGACTACATCATTCGCGCATTTAACCAGGACGTGCCCTACGACCAATTGATCCGCGAGCATATCGCCGGCGATCTATTGCCGGCCAAGCGGCTGAACGCCGATGGCTCCGCGCTGGAATCACCGCTTGGCACATCCTTCTACTGGTTTGGTGAAGTGCTCAACAGTGCCACGGATTCGGCGAAGTCGCGTGCCGATGAAGTGGATAACCAAATTGACATCGTGGGCAAGACTTTTCAAGGATTGACGATTGCCTGCGCGCGCTGTCACGATCATAAATTCGATCCTATTCCGACCGCCGATTACTATGCGCTCGCCGGGGTGATGCACAGCACTGAGATTCAGGAGTCGGTCATTGATTCGCCTGCCCGGACGCAACAGATTGAAGCGCTGCGCCGACAGCTTGCACCGGCGCCTGTTGTAGCCGCGGTCTCGCCCTCGCCATTCGCCGATTGGCGTGTCTCCGGCGCGGCGTTCCACAATGCTCCGCGGCAGGGCGTTGCCAATTCGTTCGAATCGAATTCCGATCGTTTCGTGGGCACCCTTACCTCGCAGAAGTTTCGCATGCCGAAGCTCTGGGTTCACGTGCGCATCGGTGGAACCAAGAGCGACGCCAAGCTGAAGGAGAACGGGCCGCTGCGCTTCACTCTGGTTGCCGATGGATACAAGGCGATGCACCTGGCATCCGATGGCGACGAGACGCCGCATTGGAAATCGATGCGCATGACGCTGGCAATCGGCCGCATGTGCTACTTCGAGATCGTAGACCGGACTCCCGAAGGCCACATCATCGTTGACAAGATTGTCTTTTCGGATTCGAAAGAGCCGCCCGCTGACGAGGCGCCAGCAGCGGTGTTGCCGCAACGGTCTGAGAGCCTGGAATCCACAATTCCCCCTTCGGCGTTTGCGATGCTGGCTAGCGATTGGGAGTCGCACAACGTAGGCATTCACATTCGCGGCAATCACAAGAATCTGGGTGAAGAGGTTCCGCGGCGATTCCTGCAAATTGTCGCTGGTGAGAATCAGAAGCCAATCAATTCCGGCAGCGGCCGGATGGAGGTGGCGAACGCGATTGCGAATGCGGACAATCCACTCACGGCGCGCGTGATGGTGAACCGCATCTGGCAGCATCACTTCGGCTATGGAATTGTCCGTTCGGTTGATAATTTCGGCAAGATGGGCGAGCGGCCTACGCATCCGGAACTGCTGGATTTTCTGGCGGCCGAGTTCATCGGAAGCGGCTGGTCTATCAAGGCCATGCACCGTATGATGCTGTTGAGTGAAACTTATCAAATGTCGAGCAAGGCCGATCCTGCCGCGGCGAAACTCGATCCGGAAAACAAGTTTCTGCAACACATTCCGGTGCGGCGGTTGGAGGCTGAGGCTGTGCGCGATTCGATTCTTGCGATATCAGGCAGCCTCGATTCCACGATGTACGGCGCCAGTGTCCCGCCACATATAAGCAGTTATCAGGACGGGCGAGGTAAGCCGGTTTCCGGTCCGCTCGATGGCAACGGACGGCGGAGCATTTACATCCAGGTGCGCCGGAATTTCTTGACTCCGATGTTCCTGGCGTTCGATTATCCGCTTCCGATTTCTACCATCGGCGTCCGGGGAACCTCCACTGTCCCGTCGCAGGCGCTCATTATGATGAACAACGAATTCGTCACCGGGCAGGCGGGCAAGTGGGCGGAACGGAATGGCGGTTTGACGCGCATGTATGAACAGGCTTTCAGCCGTCCTCCGGACGCGAAGGAGCAGGCGGAGATTGCGGATTTCCTGAAAGACCACTCTTGGACGGATCTGGCGCATGTCCTATTGAATTCACCGGAGTTTCTTTACCTGCAATGATGACCAGACGGGAAGCACTTTGCCGAGGCGCGAATGGATTTGGAGGGTTGGCGCTTGCCACGCTGCTGGCCCAGAAATCGAATGCGGCCGTTCATGCGCCGCATCACCCGGCGAAAGCGAAATCGGTGATCTTTCTCTTCATGGATGGAGGACCATCGCAGATTGATACGTTCGACCCCAAGCCGCGGCTGATTCAAGACAACGGGAAGCCGATCCCGCTGAAGACCCCGACCACCGTTTTCAACATCAGCGACAAGATGCTGGGGTCTCCGTTTCAATTTAAGCAGCACGGGCAATCGGGAGCATGGGTGAGTGAGCTTTTCCCGCACGTGGCTACCTGCGTTGACGATATGGCGATTGTGCGCTCGATGGTGGCTGACCACTCCGAGCATACGGCGGCGAACTACTTCATGCATTCAGGGTCTGGTTTTCAGGGCCGCCCAAGCATGGGCGGATGGGTGAACTATGGACTGGGCAGCGAGTGCGACAATCTGCCGGGATTCATTGTGCTGGAGAGCGGACTGGTTCCGCCGGGTGGCCTGGATCTGTTCGGCAGCGGATTTCTTCCAGCGAGCTACCAAGGCACGTTGTTCCGCAAGGGCGCGCATCCGGTGGCCGATCTGGAGCCGCGGGAGGCTTCTGGCGCGCTGCAACAGAGCAAGCTGGGCCTGCTGAAGAAGTTGAATCAGGGGGTGCTGGAACGCTTCGCGGGTGTGAGCGAAGTGGAAGCCACCATCAGTAACTATGAACTCGCGTTCCGCATGCAAACGGAAGTTCCGCGCTTGCTCGATTGGTCGGGCGAATCGGAAGCAACGAAGAAGATGTACGGCATCGATGAGACCGACACCGACGAATTCGGCAGGGAATGTTTAATTGCCCGTAGGCTGGTGGAGCGGGGCGTACGGTTCATCGAACTGCTGACTCCTCCGCGCAAGGGGTTCGACCGGTGGGATCAGCACGGAAATCTGGAGGATGGCCACCGAACTAATTCAAAGGCCGTGGACAAACCGATTGCCGCTTTATTGAAGGATTTGAAAGGCCGCGGATTGCTGGATCAAACGTTGGTGTTGTGGGGCGGGGAATTCGGCCGGACGCCTTGCGCGCAGATTCCGGACGGTGGATATACGAAGGCAGTGGGGCGCGACCACAATCCGTTCGGCTTCACCATGTGGATGGCGGGCGGCGGCGTGAAGGGTGGCATTGTTCACGGCGCGACGGACGAGTTCGGTTACTACGCGGTGGAGGACAAAGTCCACGTACACGATTTGCACGCGACCATCCTGCATCTGCTGGGGCTGGACCACAAGCGGCTAACGTACCGGTTCAGTGGGCGCGACATGCGGCTGACCGATGTTGCCGGCGAACTGGTTCCAAAACTGATGGCGTAGCGGCGGCTATTGCTGTGGCGCCGGCGGTTTGATCTCTGAAGGCTTGACCGGAATTTCTTTGTCTTTCAGTTCCTGGTCTTTCAGTTCTTTCTCTTTCAGCTCTTTTTCTTTTCTCGGGAAACGTGGCGCTCGCGGCACCGGTTTCGCGCTGGCGACCTCGGTGTAGATCTTGATGATCCGTTCCTTTTGCGCGGGATCGAGAATCAGGTAACGGTGCTTGCCTTGCGGGGACGCGGTGAATTTCGTGCGGCCGTCATCCAGCACGGCGATGGTGCCCGGATCGGACAGTTTGAAATAGCCGTCCTGCGAATGAACCGCGTAAAGCACTGTGCTCATGTCGCCGGAGAGGGCGTCGTATGGCATCGGCTTGAACGCTTTGTAGGCGTCGACTACTGGATGGTTTGGAGACCAGGCGAAATCCTTCTCTATACTTGCCGCTGGAAAGGGAAGTGCCTCCCCAATTTCAAAGCCAGACAGGATGATGGGTGTAGGCCATTCGGCAAAGAGCTTTCGCGCGGCCGGGATATCGGCCTTGATATTAAACTCCGGGTTGCCGTTGGGGAACGCTCCACCTGTCATCGCCAGGAAGCGGCATTTGGCGGTAATCAGATCCTTGACTCGCGGCAGGTCCAGCACCTGGGCGAAATTGGTGGCAGGCCCCGCCAGAATTGCGATGGAGTTCTGGTCGTACTGGGAAGTGAACGCGTTGCGAATGAGTGCCGGAACTTCCGCCGTATCGTTGAGCTGGTGGATACCGTGCGCGTACAGCGGTTTCCCTTCGGGCGTCAGCTTCGCGAGAGGCCCGGAAAGCATCGGTGTCTCGTCCTTGATCTTTCCGTCGACGGAAAGTCCGACCGGCAGATTTCGTCCAACCCCGCCAAACCCTCCGTTGACCGCGCCTGCGTAGAAGCGACCCACCGCTTCGCAATAGGCCGCGGAGCTGAGATTCGACCTGCTGACGCTGACTGATATGACGCGTGCTTCGTTCTTTCCGTCGAAGCCGTAGAGCAGTGCAAGCGCCAACGCGCCGTCGATGCTGGAACCCATGCCGGAGTCGAAGACGATCCCGACCGGGGGCTTTGCTTGTCCTTGAAACTGCATAGTTGTATACCTAACGGCCCTAGCTTAAGTTCAGGCCGTCCAACCTTCCGGTGGAATCGCCAAAGTGTTCGCCATGTACATCCATCCGGTCCATCATGGAGAGGAAGAGATTCGACATCGGCGTTTCTTTCCGGTAATTGATGCGGCGGCCGGTCTTGATATAGTTGTTGCCGCCATGGCCGGCGAGCAGCGTCGGCAGATCCTCGTGATTGTGCTTGTTGCCGTCCGTCAGACCGGCCCCGTACACAATCATGCAATTGTCGAGCAGCGTTCCGTCGCCTTCCTGAATGGACTTCAACTTCTCAATCCATCCGGCGAACTGTTTCACGTGATAGGTGTTGATCCGCGAGACCTTCTCCATCAGTTCGGGCTTGTTCTGGTGGTGCGTCAGCGGGTGATGGCCATCTGGGATTTCCAGTTCGCGGTAGGCGCGCGAGGTGCCTTCGCGGGTGACCAGGAACGTGAAGACGCGGGTAAGATCGGCCTGCAGCGCCACGGTCAACATGTCGGTCATGAGCTTGAAGTGCTCGGCGAAGTCGGCGGGAACGCCGTATGGCTTCGGCATCTTCGGGTCGATCTGTGCGTTGTCTTTCTCTGCCTTTTCCAACTGGCGCTCAATCGAGCGGATGGAGGAGAGGTATTCTTCGAGCTTCCGCTTGTCGGTGGGGCCGAGGTTGATTTCCAGCTTCTTGGTGTCACTGGTGACGAAGTCGAGAATACTGCGCCGGTACTTGCTCTGGCGCGCGCGAGCTTCGGGGCTGAGGGCGATGCCGTTTCCGAACAGGCGCTCAAATAGAGCGCGCGGATCGAGAACAGGCGGCAGCGGCTGGGTTTCACTGCGCCATGCGAGATTGTTCGTGTACGCGCAGGAGTAACCTGAATCGCAATCGCCGGCTTGGCGCGCGTCTTCAAGGCCGAGTTCAAGCGATGGGAATCTGGTCTTGTTGCCGATCTGGTTGGCGACAATCTGGTCGCAGGAGATGCCGGCCTTGATGTCGACCATGGTCTTGCGAGGCTGCATGCCGGTAAGGTATGATCCGCAGCAGCGGCCGTGGTCGCCCGGCCCGTCCAGCAGCGCACGTCCATTGTTGTGAGTGAGATTGCCCAGGACCAGGACGTCTTCCTTGAACGGCTCAAGCGGCTTCATGATGCGCGATAGTTCGCCGAGCTTGCCCTCATAGTCGAGGTTCCAGTTGCGGACGTCCATGCCGTTCGGCACATACACGAATCCCATGCGAACAGGCGCTTTCGTCGTGGTGGCCGCCATGGCTGGCGTCATCGCATCCAGGAAAGGGAGCGCTATCGTGGTCCCAATCCCACGCAGAAATGTTCGTCGTGCCAGTGACTTCCCGGTAATCATCGTTGTGCTATCTCCTTCGGTTTCGCTGCGGGGTCTTTCTTGGGAGTCTCGCCGCGCCGGGATTGGAACGGCAGACTCCGCACAATTTCGTTCAAAAGCGTCTGGAAACGATAGCCGTCGGCGGCTAGTTTCGCGTTGATATCGTTGAGTGCCTTGCGATCATAGCGTTCGAGGCCCCGGCCTAATGCATACGTGAGCATTTTGTCGGTCAGGCAGCGGGAAAATTCAGGAAGGTCACCCTTCAGAAGCTCTGACATCTGCGCCGGCGTAGTGAACGATTTTCCGCTCGGGAACGTGCCGCTTGCGTCGATCGGAAACTTGCCGTCCATGGTGCGCCAGCGGCCGATGGCATCGTAATTTTCAAGACCGAAACCGAGCACATCCATTTTGTTATGGCAGGAAGCGCACATGGCGTTGGCGCGATGCACGCCGAGTTGCTGGCGAAGCGATCCAGTGCTTCCTACGGCTTTCTCATCGAGCGCTGGTACATCCGGTGGCGGCGGTGGCGGCGGCGTGCCGAGAATGTTTTGCAGGACATACTTCCCGCGAATGACGGGTGAGGTGCGCGTGGGATAGCTGGAGACCGTCAGCACCGCAGCCTGGCTCAAAATGCCGCCCCGCTGATCGGTGGTGAGTTCCACGCGGCGGAATTCAGGGCCAGTGACACCGGCGATTCCATAGTGCTTTGCCAGCCTGTCGTTGAGGAACGTATACTTGGCGTCGAGGAAGTCCGACATCGGGCGATTTTCGCGCAAGATCCACTCAAAGAACATGCGCGTTTCCGCCTTCATGGCGTCGCGCAGATCCGGACCCCACTCGGGGAACTTTTGCGGATCGGGCTTCACGCTGTCCAGGTTTCGGGTTTCAAGCCACTGCCCGGCAAAGTTGGAGGCAAACGCCGCGGCCCGTTCGTCGGCGAGCATCCGCTTTACTTGCGCGTCTAAGATACCGGGCGAGCGAAGCTTATTGGCTTCGGCCAAGCCCAGCAGTTCGTCGTCTGGCGTGGAACTCCAAAGGAAGGAGCTAAGGCGCGAGGCCAACTCGATATCCGAAATCTTGTGGACCTTTGCCGGATCGTTCGGGTCCGCATCGCGCTCGATGCGGAACAGGAAATGGGGAGAGACCAGAATCGCTTGCAGAGCCAGTTGAACGCCCTGTTCCGTGGTCTGCCCTTCGGCCTTTGCGATGCCGACAAACCGGATCAGCGCGGCGACTTCCGCCTTCGTCACCGGCCGGCGGTAAGCGCGGCGAGCCACGGTAGCAATAATTTTCTCCACGCAAGCCGGGCCGGAGTTCGGATCGCAAATGAGGATCTTCTTGCGGCTGGCCTTCTCGGTCTTCGAGGCAAAGGGACCGACAAACGTGATGGAGTCCAGGTATTTATTCTTCTTAGAGCTGTAAGCGTCCTTCTCGGACAATCCCGTCACAAAATCGTCGTTCATGAACGCCGCACGGAAAACATGGTCGCCTTCGGGTAACGTCAGATGCATCTCTTCGTCCGAATACGGATTGAAGTAAACCAGCTTCGACGGTTTCGTTTCCACCTGCGCGGAGTGCAACAGTTTTCCGTCCATGTAGAAGTTCATGGTTACCGGTTTGGCATCGGCGGAGCGTTCTCCAGGCAGGCCGATCCGAACGGTATATTCGCCGTCCCACTCGACACGGTGAGTGGCTTCAATCGTGCTGACGTCGGGCCGGCGAATGGTCTTATCTTTCGCGTGATACTGCGCTTCGAGCGGCTTGGGAAGCGGATCGGCGCCAATGGCCCGGGCCGCAATCCGTTCGGCGGCGCTGAGGTACTTTTCCATGAGCACCGGCGAGATGGTTAGCACATCGCCGATGTTATCGAACCCGTAGCCGGAATCGTCGGAAGGAAAATCTTTCTCGGCGCGGAAGTCGACGGCCAGCAGGTCGCGAATGGTATTGGAATATTCGTTTCGGTTCAAGCGTCGCGCGGTGACGCGGCCAGGATCGGGTTTCACGTTGCGGTCCGCCCATTCGAACTCGCCGTTGACGAACTTCATCATCGCTTCGATCTGTGCGTCGGATGGCCGGGGAATCCCTTTAGGCGGCATCTCGCCGGAGCGGATCTTCTGTAGAATCTTTTCCCAGCCCTCGCGCTGTTCGTTAATGGAGCCGAGGGTGGAAAATGCCGCTACGTTCAGCCCCCCAGAGGCCATGCGGTCGTTGTGGCAGGGGATGCAGGTCTGGGTCAGAATCGGTTTTACGGTGCTGTCAAAATTCGCCACAGTACCGGCCGCGGCAGCAGGAGCGGCGGCGACCGTCTTCCCCGGGATTCGGGATTTCGAAGTCGAAGAAGTTGCCGCCAGCAGCAATCCGGCCGCCGACAAGACGAAAATCAGACTTCGCATTTCAGGACGCATTTGCATCTACCTTTTCTAACGCTGGGTCCGCCGGAAATGTTACCTTCGGCATTATAATTATATCATTGCGAACTGGCGGTTCTGGGAGTCCGGATTCCAAACGCTTCGCCCCTAAGCGGGAAACTCCCAACCCGGCGAAGCTGGAGCCAAACAGGGTCAGAATCCAAAAGTTGGAGCCTATATGGAAATGCTTCCAAAGGCCCGTGGATGTTGCTCTCGGACCAACTCATAAAAAATATCTTGCCAGAACGATGCACGACTTTACGACAAAGGTACAAACCGGTCTCTGGACTTGTGCATCGCGATCAGTTTGTCTGCGATCCATTTCTTCGCGCTGTACTGATTGAGATCGCTATTCATCTTGGCCCAAATCTCGCGGTACTTCTGCTTTTCTTCTGGAGTCTTCAGCTCTTCTTCGCGGATGGGCACATCGGCCGGAGCAATGTCCGGCCCGTAGGTTTGAGAGCCACATTGAAACCAGGCGCTGGTGAAGAGAGCGTTATCATCCACATCAAAAACAAAGTTGGCCCGTTCTTTGGGCAGGGTCTTCGCGAGTTCGGCCAGGGTAATCACACCCGACGGTGGTGCCGTCGTCTGCGGCGAGCCGCGAAAGATAGAGAACGCGAGCGATGATCGATTTGCACATCCTCCAATTATTCAGCGGCGATACCTTGATGCATCAATATAGAATTGTTCAACTAAAATAGAGCAACCATGAAACTCTCCGTAGCCGTAGCCTTTCTTGGAGTCCTGCTGCCCGTGTTCGGGGCAGAGAATTTGCCGATCCGTCGTTTCACAGATCCGGCGCGGAAATCGAAGCTAGAAGCCGCGTTTCCCGAGATCGAAAAAATCTTCGAGAAGTTCCAACAACAGAAAGGCGTTCCGGGGATGGTGTTCGGTGTCGTGATTGACGGGGAACTGGCGCTGGTGAAAGGCTTTGGCGTCAGAGACCGTAAAACGAAAGATGCCGTAACGCCGGAGACCGCATTCCGCATTGCGTCGATGACT
>JANYCV010000527.1 GCA_025360145.1 Acidobacteriaceae bacterium | reverse complement strand
CGCGGTCCAAACATCAGCCCTCGGCTGTCGATCAGGCCTCGCGGGTATCCATTCACTCCCGCCACAACGATCCCGTTGTAAAAATCGCCCGATCCAGGCACGAACGCGCCGATCAACACCTCGGGCCCCGTCTCCCCCGTCAGTGGGTTTAACGCTACGCGCTTGCCGCCCACCATCCCCGGACGGTACAACTGCGGCACCTTTTTCGCATCCCAATGGTCCGGCGCGAAACCCGCCATGTGGTTGTCCGACGTATAGTTCGGTGGAATCAAGTAGAAGCGCAGCCCGTAATCCAAGGTCAACCGCCGCGATACTTTCCAGTTATCCTGCACATAGCTTTCGAACTGGTTGTAGACCATGTCGCCTTCGATGAATCTGGACGCCTGCAGATTCTGCTGGAAGACTCCGAGCGCCGCGTTCGAGTAGCCGAAGCCGGTGTCGAGCGTATTGGTCGTATCGTTGCCGAAGTTGACATAGCCCTGGAAGCTGAGGTTCGCGATGCCGCCTGCGCCCACGTTCTGAGCCTTGTAGCTATGGTTGAGGTAAGCGCCGGCCTTGAGCGTATGCCGTCCCATGATCTTAGTCACGCTGCCTGCGATATCCTGGGTCTTGTTGATGTTGAGCCAGCCGGGAAACTGCAGGTTTGGAGGAGCCGCCCCGATCAGACTGCCCCAGCCGAAGATGGGAGGCAACTGCAGAGACTTACCGTCCCAGAAAACCGGCTTTTCGGTCTGCAGGACTTTGTAATCGTAGTACTTCGGGTCGACAACTCCGGCATCCGGGTACAGTACCGGGAAGCCGCCGAGAGTCTTCTGACGGTTCGAGGCGGCACTCGTATCCAGACCACCGTTGTTGCCACCAGCGAGCTGGTTCTTGATGCTCCCATAGGTGACTTCAAGGAACGTGGTAGGAGAGATTGTCCAATCGAAGGTCGCGCCGAAGTTGGTGATGACCGGATACGGCACATAGGCATCGTTGAAACCGGGGAGAGACCCGACTTGCAAAACCGGGCGGGCGATCTGTCCGGAGTACTTACCCGAGACACGCACGTTGGGAGTGAACTGGTAGTCCAGACGGACGGCCGGCTGCTGGGTGAGCTGATTGTAGGTGGCCGGGTTCTGCTGGTAGTTATAATTCGTTCCCGTCGCCTGCGTCACATTCGGTGAGGGGTACTGGTTCAGCACCGCGAGTCCGGGGCCATAGAGACGGCTCGCCGGAATGACCTTACCGGGGAAGGCCTGCCCGGTCAGGCTATCGACGATCGAACTGAGCGGATTGCCGTTCTGGTCGGCGCTTTGCGAGAAATCGCCCTGCCGTTCCAGCCCCGAGGGCAGGCGGAGGCGGACGACGTTGCCGCCGTTGGCGAGAATGGACTGGGGTCTGTACTCATGGGCATAGAAGAAGAAGAACTTGTTGCGCCCGTCGTACAGTTTGGGAATTGATACCGGGCCGCCAACGGTGTAGCCGTAGGTCTTCAGCGCGGTGAACACGGGTGTGTCGCCGTTCTTCTGGGCAACCCAGGATCTGGAATTCCATGAAGTGTCGGTGAAGATGCCGTAACCCGCGCCGTGGTACTGATTGCCGCCGCTCTTGGTGACGGCGGTGATCTGCATACCGCTTGACCGGCCGTACTCCGCCTGGTAGCCCTGCGTGAGAACCTTCACTTCGCCGATCGATTCGATATTCAGCGCGAGCATTTGGCCGTTATTGCCGGTGTCCATGGCCGAGATGCCGTCCATCATGATGTTGTCCTGGCTCTGGCCGCCCAGCCGAGCGGTGCTGCCGCTGCCGGTCTGGGAACCATCTACGCCTGGGGTGAACGCCACCGCTCCCGCAAAGTTTCCATGCGCGATTGGGAGATTTTCGATCAACTTGGTGTCGATCGCGTAGGATCGCTCGCCGCTTTGCGTCTGTAAGAGCGCCTGGTCGGCGCTGACGGTTACGGTGTCGGTGGTTCCACCCACCTGAAGCGTGATCTGCGGAACGCCGACACGGTCGCCGCCCGTTACCACGATTCCGGTTATGATTGCGGTCTTGAACGCCGGCGCCGTGAATTCGACGCTGTACGTATCAGCCTTGATGTTCGGGATCACGTAGTCGCCGCTGCCGTTGGTCTTAACCGCGGGACTTTTCGTGTTCTGCGACTCGCTGACCAGAACCACCTGCGCACCGGGAATGACCGATCCGGACGGGTCAATTACCCGCCCCGTTACGCTGCCCGTTGTGACCTGTGCGAATGCCCCGGAGGGGAGCAGACACAGGGCCACGGT
>JANYCV010000490.1 GCA_025360145.1 Acidobacteriaceae bacterium | reverse complement strand
GGCCGGAACCGCAGCAGGCAGCCTTGCCAGATGGCGTCGTGCGGGCTGACACCTTGCTTCTGGGCGTCGATGGCGAAGTCGATCATCATGATCGCATTCTTTTTAACTACACCGAACAACATGATGATACCGACGAAGGCGTAGAGGTCAAGCTGCTTGCCGAAAATGTGCAACGTCAGCAATGCTCCGAAGACGGCGGAGGGCAGGCCGGAGAGAATCGTGATCGGATGGATGAAGCTCTCATAGAGAATGCCCAGCACAATGTAAATTACGAGTATGGCGACAAGCAGCAGGATCGTCAGATTTTGGAAAGAACGCTGGAACTCCTTCACGGCGCCCTGGAAAGTAGCGCTGATGGTACCCGGCATACGCAGGTCGAGGATGGCAGCTTCCACCTGCTGCGCAGCGTCGCCCAGCGAGGCTCCGGGTTTGAGATTGAATCCGATGGATACGGCCGGAAGCTGCCCGAAATGACTGATGCTGAGCGGCCCGGTGGTCCGCTTCATTCGAACCAGGGTGTCGAGAGGCACCAGCGTTCCTTGCGAAGAGCGTACGTGAATTTTCGACAAGGTGTCTGGATTGCGGCGGAACTGCGGCTCCAGTTCCAGCATCACCGAGTATTCGTTGGCGGCGGCGTAGATGATGGAGACTAATCGGCCGCTGAAGGCGGAGGACAGGGCGTTCTGGATCTGCTGCGGGTTGACGCCCAGGGCGAGAGCGCGATCGCGGTCAATGTCGATCATCACTTGCGGGCTCGAGATCTGCATGTCGCTGGCTACGTCCTGGAAGCCGGGCAGTGCGATCATTTTGTCCATCAGGCGCGGGGCCCACTCGTAGATTTCATCCAGGTTCACGCTTTGCAAGGTGAGCTGGTAGAGAGCCGCGCCACGCTGCGTGCTGCCGATGTTGATGGGCGGCGGATTCTGCATGAACGTCTGGACGCCGGGCACTTCGGCAACCTTGGGGCGGAGATCCTGGATAACGTCGTCTACCGAGAGGCGGCGCTTGTCGCGTGGTTTCATGCGGGAGAAAAAGAAGGCTGAGTTCCCGGCGGAAAGAAACGATCCCACACCGGCAACGTCGGGATGGGCCCGTACGATTTCCGCTACCTGATGCTGGTGGGCAGCCATGGAGTCGAACGAGATGTCCTGGGGTCCGCGAACGGTAGTCATGAAAAAGCCGCTGTCCGAGCTGGGAATGAAGCCGGTGGGCATATTCAGGAAGAGATAGATGGTGCCCGCGAGCATGGCGAACGCCGTCATCAGAGTGGCGAAACGGAAGCGCATGGCAGCGTGCAAAGAAACCTCATAGGCCTTCGCCATTCCGTTGAAGCCGGCTTCCAGGGTGTTGTAGATGAAACCGTGGCGTTTTTCGTGGGCACTGTGGAGGAAACGGCTGCCGAGCATCGGAGTAAGAGTGAGCGATACGAAACCGGAGATCAGAATGGCTACGACGATGGTGACCGAAAACTCATGCAGCAGGCGGCCGACAATGCCGCCGAGGAACAACACCGGAATGAAGACGGCAACCAGCGAGATAGTCATGGAGACGATGGTGAAGCCGATCTCCCGCGAGGCCACATAGGCTGCCTCCATTCGCGTCTTGCCCATTTCCATGTGGCGGACGATGTTCTCCAGCATGACAATGGCGTCATCCACAACAAAGCCGACCGACAGCGTCAGCGCCATCAGCGAAAGGTTGTTGAGGCTGTAGCCCAGCAGGTACATCACAGCGAACGTGCCGATGATGGAGAACGGCACGGCAGCGCCCGGAATCAAGGTGGCGGAAATGTTTCGCAGGAACAGGAAGATGACCAGCACCACCAGACAGATGGTGAGGACAAGAGTGAATTCCACATCGCGGATGGAGTTGCGGATGGATTCCGACATGTCGTTGGAAATTTCGAAATGAATGGCGGGCGGCACTTCGCGGCGGAACTGCGGCATCAGCGCGCGAACGGCATCCACCACCTGAACTGTATTGGTCCCGGGCTGTTTCTGTACGGCGATGAATACGCCGCGGACGTTGTTGTACCATGCTCCCGATTTCTCGTCTTCGACGCCATCGATCACAGTGCCCAACTGCTGGAGGCGGACAGGAGCTCCGTTGCGATAAGCGACGATGAGCGGACGGTAGGCGGCGGCGTTGGGCAGCACACCGTTCGACTGCAGGGTGAATGCCTGGCGGTCCCCATCCAGACGGCCGGTGGGAAGATTGGTATTTCCGGATTGGATAGCGCTCTGCACCTCATCGATGCCGATGTTGCGTTGGGCTAATTCGTCCGGATCGAGCTGCACGCGTACGGCGTATTTCTGCGCTCCGAAAATATCCACGCGGGCGACGCCTTCCACCATGGAAATGCGCTGCCCGAGCAGGGTCTCCGCGTATTCGTTTACGGTATAGAGCGGCAGCGTCGGCGAGTTCATGGTGATGAACAGAACGGGGCGCTCGCCCGGGTTCACTTTCTGGTAGGACGGCGGCCGGGGCATGTTCGGAGGAAGCTTTCCGGCGGCCTTCGCGATGGCGGCTTGAATGTCCTGCGCGGCCGCATCGATGTTGCGCTCCAGGGAGAACTGAATGGTGATGGACGTGGAGCTCTGCGAATTGGTCGAGCTCATGGAATCGATGCCGGCTATGGTGGAAAATTCGCGCTCCAGCGGCGTGGCGACGGCCGAAGCCATGGTCTCGGGATTGGCGCCCGGCAGAGCGGCCATCACCTGGATGGTTGGGTAATCCACAGTGGGGAGCGCGGCCACCGGAAGCGCACGGAAGGCGATGGCGCCGAACAGCAGCATGGCGAATGAGATCAGCACCGTCATGATGGGACGGTCTATGAAGAGGCGGGAAATGTTCATAGCTTCAACTCCGGCACCGCGTTCGATGGCAGGATCTTCACGCGCATTCCGGGAGCAAGGCGCAAGTGACCGTCCGTGACGACGACTTCACCGGGGGCGAGGCCCGTCTCGATTATCATTTTGCCGCCGACGTCGCGGCCGGTTGTGACTGTTCGCGGTTCCACGGTGTTGCCGTTCTTGACGACATAGACGAACTGACTCTTCTGGCCGACCTGCACGGCGACGCCGGGAATCACGGTGGCGTTGGCAATCGATTCCAGCAGCAGCACGACATTGACGAACTGGCCGGGCCAGAGGACACCGTCTTTGTTTTCAAAAGAGGCTTTGAGGCGAATGGTGCCGGTGGCGCTATCCACGGCATTGTCTATGACGGTGAGGCGGCCGGTGGCGGAGTGTGTAGGGTCGTCCTTCACATTTACCCGCACCGGAAGACTGCGCGTCGCGTTGAGACGGCGGATGGTTGCCAAGTACTGCTCCGGCACATTGAACATCACATTCATGGGCGAAAGCCGATGAATGGTTACGAGGGCCGAAGCACCGTTGGCGGCGACCAGATTGCCTGCGTCGACCAGGCGATTCCCTGTGCGGCCGGCGATGGAAGCGCGAATTTCGCAGTAGGCTATATCGAGCTTCGCTTTTTCGATGGCGGCCTGGTCGCTTTGGATGGCGGCGCGGACGCTTTCAATAGCGGCCTGGGAGCCGCGTACGGATTCGCGGTAGACATCGGCGTTGGTGCGCACCTGATCCGATTGCGAGCGGGACACGACGCCGGATTTGGAGAGATCGGCATAACGGGCTGCCTCGGCGTCGGCGTTTTTCGATTGTGCGATGTCACGCGCCATGGCGGCTTCGGTTTGCCGCAGTTGCGCGCGGTCGCGGGCGAGCGTGGCTTCGGCCTGGAGCAGGGATTCGCGGTAGGAACGGGAGTCGATCTCAAAGAGAAGCGCATCTTTGGCGACGTCCTGGCCTTCGGTGAAATGGATCTTGAGTATCTGGCCGGCTACTTGCGATTTCACCTGCACGGTTTCAGAAGCGTCCGCCGTGCCGACTACGCGGATTTCAAAGGGGATTGTTTCCTGGGTTGCCGTGGCGACGGTGACGGGAACGGCCGCCGGCCCCTGACTGGCGGCGACCGGCTCGGCCTTCTGCTTGCAGCCAGCGAGCGTGGCTAGAACGATAAGCGTAGCTGTCAGTATTGCGTTTCTGAATGAAGGGAACATCGCTTATCTAAGATTGTACCGCTCTGGTGTAATGTCCAAGAAATAGTTGGACAGGCCAAGTTGGGTCTATCCATCCACAGCCGAGCACGCGCTCGGTGAGCGAATGGAAGAATCCACGTTCATCGGTGTTCATCAGCGGTCATTACTACTTATGCGCTGCCCATTATTAACCGCCGATAAACGCTGATTAACGCTGATTTTGGGGTGAACCGCAGTATTCGATCTGTCCAGCTAATTCATAGACACTACACTAGCTTGCGGTGGGAGGCCGGTAGAACGGGAGCGATGTCCCTTCCACAGGCGGCGGCGCTGAAGTTCTACATCGGGCAGGATGGGGTTCTGGGCGCCATCACTTTGGTTGAGAATAACGACCGCTCGTGAGCGGACAATGCCAGTTTTGGCACCGGCGATTCCGATGTGGACGTAGTGAGCGAGGAATATAGTTGCATTTCGGCGCGGGTGGCGCGAATTCCAGATGATTGTGTCGTCTGGAGTTTGTTTTCAGTTTGATAGCCATAACGGCTACGCCGGTTCTTGACTGTAGATGGTGATCGGCGTGGATTCGGTTTGTTTGTGCAAAACGGCTCAGCATGGGGTTGGATGCCGTTTGGAATCAATTTGTTGCGGGTTTCTACGAAACAGAGCGAATCCCGATATCGGATAGTTGCGGGACGGGAAACATCGCATGATAAGGGTCTCGCGCCTCCCCTTCGCGATGGGTTTGTTTGTGCAAAATCGCTTTACGCGGGGATTTTCGATTGTCAAAGATCGTTTGGACAGAGCCACTTGCGTGGATGTCCCGCCGTCTGTCGAGTTGCTGCGAAACGCAGCGAATCCCAATCCGGGAAACATTCCAAGGGGAGGGGTCTCGCACCTCCCTTTGCGATGGGCTTGTTTGTGCAAAATCGCTTTACGCGGGGATATTCGATTGTCAAAGATCGTTTGGACAGAGCCACTTGCGTGGATGTCCCGGCGTCTGTAGAGTTGCTGCGAAACGCAGCGAATCCCACAATATCGGACAGTTGCAACAAGCGTCGGCGCGCAGGGCATCGCCAAGTGCCAGAATACGATCCGAGGCATAAGGGTCGAACTAGTAATTTTTTGAAAGTGTGTGTTTTCTTATGTTTAGATGGTGCAAATAGTTGTGACCGTAAAAGTTTTCATCGGCAGCGCGGCGGGGAGAAGCGGAAAAAGCGGGAGATTGTGCTCCGGACTTCAACTAAACTATTGCCCACCTTAACGGGTCGTTAAAAAAGGCAGCGATGAAAAAGGTTGCGCCAGTAACAGATCAGAGCGCCAATTTGATCTCTAAGGGTAGGGATATCGGCTGCCCCGCCCCGCGCGGCGATTATGGCTCCACAGAGCCAGTTTTAGCTCACGTTTGCATCTGTGGACGGGAGATCGGGATTGGCTCAGATAAACACCGAGTCAATCCACCGGCGCTTGCAGCGAAACCGAATGGCGAACCAATCGTAAGCCTATGTCCCCGCTGCCAGCTTGATTGGCGCCATCATGAGTAGGCGGTAGATAGAATACGACAGTGGCGCTGGAGGAACTACTGGTTGCTCAAGCTGATCAGTTCCAGGCGAAGAGCGCGGAGAACCGCTTCGAGCTCAGTGAGCGCGGAGGGGGCGCGGTCCAAGTTTCTGGTTCTTCCCATCGCTTCCAACATCAGCGCCGCTTCAAACGCGAGGCGAGCTCCGAAGTTGGCGACAGATCCCTTCAGGCAGTGGGCGCCGCGCTCTAGCGCCTCCGCGTCGCCGCTCTCCACTGCAAAACGAATTTCCTGGAGCAGAATTGGATACTCGGCAAGAAATAATCCCGCGATCTCCCGCAACAGTTCCTCGTCGCCTCCGATGCGGTCGAGCGCAGCGGAGAGATCGAGAAGCAAAGCAGGTTGGAACCCGGGTTTCATCGTCGCCTCAACATCGTCTGAGTACCTCTTCGACCAAAACTTAATACTTGATTAGATCACTTTAGAACCCCTGGAACGGATGCGGCAGTCACCCCGGCGGATGACTAAGTAATTTTACCGCTTTCGCAGCTAGGCAATATGCCCTAGTGATGGGGTTTTGAATGGTGAACGGACGGCAGGATTGGAATTGTAGTAAAATACGAATTCGGTGGAGGTGCATCTTCCCCAGTCGATGGCTACTCGCTGTTCTGCCTAATATCGACCAGTTCGCCGCACGGAGGCTTTCGGCGGCTCTGTTTAACCTCGTCTTCCCGGACGACTGCCGTGTCTGCGGCTCGCCGCTCCGCGAAATTTCTCGAATTCCCGTGTGTGCCTTGTGTCTTTGTGCGCCCACGCCGCTGGTTGCCGCGTATTTCTGCACCGACTGCAACACTCCGTTCCTGAATGCCTTTCCGCTGGATGAGAATGGCCGGTGCGGTCTTTGCCGCCGGGGACTGACAGGCTTTGACGCAGCCTTCTCCTACGGCGAATATGACGGGCCTCTACGCAAGCTGATCCATCTTTTCAAATACGGACGGCTGAAGCCGCTGGCGCTGCCATTGGGTAAGCTGCTGGCGTCCGCTTTGCCGCGCGATTGGAGATATGACATGGTGGTCCCAATGCCGCTCCACTGGAGACGAGGCTGGGAGCGTGGCTTCAATCAATCCGAATTGCTTGCCAAGGTGGTGGCGGCGAGACTCGGAGCGCCCGTGATGAAGGCAGTGAGCCGGAAGCGCCGAACTCCGTCGCAGGCCGGGCTCACGAACGCGCAACGCCGGACCAACGTGGCAGGGGCTTTCGTCTGCAATAAGAAATTTACCGTAAAAGACCGGCATGTTTTGCTGGTGGACGATGTATTGACCACCGGTGCAACTGCCAGTGCGTGCGCCTCCGTTTTGAAGTGGGCCGGCGCCAAGCGGGTAACGGTCCTCACGTTGGCACGGGTGGACCGCCGAAAATCGACTGTTGTGAGTTCAATCACCGATTCCCTGTTAACTGGAGCCTAGTTGATGATCAGTTTGGATCGATTGCACAAACCGGTACTTGTTCTGAATGCGAGCTTTGAGCCGATCAATATCTGCGCCGCGCGGCGAGCTCTGGTTCTGGTGCTGAAAGGCGTGGCATCAGCCGAAGAACACGCAACGAGCAACGTTCATTCTTCGCGGCAGATCATTAAACTGCCGTCCGTGATCCGGTTGCTGGAATACCGCCGGATTCCACATCAGACCCGCGCTCTGTCGCGTAAGAATATCCTGATGCGCGACCGCTACACCTGCCAGTATTGCTTGAAGTCGGCTCCGCCGGGAGTGTTGACACTGGACCACGTCACTCCCAGGTCGCGCGCGGGCGAAACCTCCTGGGAAAATCTGGTGGCCTGCTGCCATTACTGTAATAACAAAAAAGGGAACCGCACGCCGGAAGAAGCGGGGATGAAGCTGGCCCGCGCTCCGCGGCCGTTCAGCCTGCATACCAGCCGGCATCTGATGCGGTTGCTGGCGAAGAGCGACGATCAGTGGCAGAAGTATTTGTTCTATTAGCAGCGGACTGGCCGCTTCTCAACGAAGCGTCAGTGTAGTGTCCAGTAGATAGCTGGACAATCAACTCTGTGACTGAACGCGTACGCGGCCCATTCCTGGAATTAGCCAACACACTCGGCGCAGGTTTTCTTGAAATAATCTACGAACGAGCCCCGCCCGGGCGGATCTTCCTCCATCAATCGAGCCGAAGGGTGGGCATCGGCGCTTCCGAAGTTGGGATGGAGTTGTACTTTTCTGGCGCACTGCGGCTCCATCTGTGCTATTATCTTGCCACAATGCGAAAAAGTCATGTCGTCTTGAATCTTTTTTTGTTGAATCTCTTTGTTTTTTGTATGGGGATTCCGCTGTGCCCTCCCGTACACGCGCAATTCT
>JANYCV010000470.1 GCA_025360145.1 Acidobacteriaceae bacterium | reverse complement strand
GGTCCCGGGCGATTTGAATGGCTTGTCTGACGTCTATCTATTCGATCTATCGGATTTGACGGTTTCGCTTGTGTCCGCTCGAGATCCGCACGCCGCTGAACCAGCCCCTGCCGGAGGTGCTTCGATGATCATTTCGGATATCAGTGCAGACGGGCGTTATGTGTTATTCCTGAGCGCGGCCGACGGGTTGGTTCCCGAGGATCGAAATGGGCAATGGAATCTATTCGTTCGCGATCGGGTCGCCCAAAAGACAAAGCTGGTGGACGTTAATGCGGCTGGCACCGGACCATCTGCCGGTGGAGTGTCTGCTGCAACCTTGTCTGCGAATGGACGCTTCGTTGCATTTGTATCCAGTGCTGGTGATCTCGTGGAAACAAAAACAAATCACAGCCATCCCACAGGAATGAGGAGAAAAAGGTTGGAAGAATGACGTCGAGCAGCCACACGGCAGGTTGATGAAACAAATCAAACCCCCAACCGCCTCGAAATTCACGCTCCTGCGTCAGCTCTGCAACTACATTCCGTCGCACCTAGTTCCTCGACTGGCCCGGGACACTGGCGTGGCTGCCAAAGCCAGGACCTTCAGTCCCTGGAGCCATGTGGTCAGCCTGTGCTATGCCCAACTAACCCACAGCATCGGACTCAACGATGTCTGCGATGCCCTGCAGCTCAATTCTGGACCACTCTCCGCCTTGCGTGGGGCCACCCCACCCACGCGCAACAATCTTTCACACGCCAACAAGGTGCGCGATCCGGCCATGGGCGAGCAATTGTTCTGGGCCGTCTTCAAGCACTTGGGGGAGCTATCGCCGAAGTTTGTCAGTGGCAAGGCGGGCAAACGTTTTGCCCGGCGTTTTCAACGAACCATCCACCTAGTGGATTCGACGACCATTCAACTGGTGGCCTCAAACATGGACTGGGCGAAGCACCGACGACGTAAAGCGGCGGCCAAGTGTCATATGCGTCTGGATCTGCAAAGTTTTCTGCCGCGCTTTGCGATCGTGGACACCGCACGGGACTCGGACGCCAAGCGGGCGCGCGAAGTGTGTGCGGGGGTCCAGGCCGGTGAAATCGTCATATTTGACAAGGCCTACCTGGACTACGAGCACTTGGCGGATCTGGAAAAACGACAGGTGATCTGGGTGACGAGAGCCAAGGAGAATCTGCAATTCATCGTGCTTGAAGCCTTTCCCGTGAAGGAATGTGGAACGATACAGACCGATGAGTTGGTGGGACTCGCGAACGCCGCTTCGCGAGAGGCCTACCCGGAAATTATGCGGCGGGTCACCGCCTGGGTGGAAGTGGATGGGAAGGAACGCTTGATGGAGTTTCTGACAAACCAGCTGACGTGGAGTCCGGAGAGTGTGGCCGAACTATACCGGTGCCGGTGGCAGATTGAAGTCTTCTTCAAGCAGATCAAGCAGACCCTGCAGTTGGCGGATTTTCTAGGGACAAACGCCAATGCGGTGAAGTGGCAAGTATGGACAGCGTTGCTGGTCTATCTGCTATTGAAGTACCTGGCCTTTCTTTCGGACTGGTCCAATAGCTTCACCCGGCTATTCACTGTGGTACGGACCGGTTTGTGGCGAAAGTGGGACTTACTGGATTTGCTGGAACGCTATGGGACAGCCGACGGCCACTTTCGCTATCTCGCTCGACCTGATCAGGCCTATTTCCCTGGATTTCTCTAAAGCTATGGGACAGCCGGTGGGCTTTTGAAGCCAAGAGCGCTTACCGATGTAATGGTTAAAGTCATTTTAGTGGAAACGAAGGAAATGCCGGTGATTTCCTGGGAATTGTCATGCCCTTACCCCTCTATGGGATGGCTGTGAGAAAACCTCCAAAAATGGGCGCGAGGTGAGGCCATGAAGCGACATCGGAGCGCCTGGCAATGCCTGGCGCAGTGTAAAACAGCGTGAATACACAGCATGCCGGGCGCTTCCCGGCGTTCCGGGACGCTCCGGTTCATGGGTAGAGAGATCCGGTAATGCTCAAATCGTCTTTCCCGCTCGCAGAAGTTCAACGCTGTGCTCAATCCGGATTACTTGAACCCGCGGCGCCGATTACACGTACCACCTGATCGAGGAACGGTGC
>JANYCV010000441.1 GCA_025360145.1 Acidobacteriaceae bacterium | reverse complement strand
CTTCGCGGTGGTCAATTTCGGTGCGCGGTATCAGGTGAACCGGCGGGTACAGCTCTTTGTCCAGTCGAATAATTTGTTCGACCGTCAGTATTACAGCGCCGCCCAACTCGGACCCACTGGATTTACGAGTCAAGGCAACTTCATCGCCCGGCCTTTTCCGGCGGTGGACGGGGAGTTCCCAGTGCAGCACGCGACGTTCTATGCGCCGGGGGCACCGCGAATTGTCTCGGGCGGGATGCGGTTCCGGTTCTGAGGACTGGGTCGGCTGGCGAGAAGGCTGGAATCTCGCTCAACACAACGATATGGTTGGCTGAATTTACAGAAGTGGCCCGGAACACCGTCGTTGCGGCTTACTCCGAGGTCCCGGTCAGCCAGTCTCCGTGTCCGGCTTGAAGGGAGTACGATCGCCCCCTGAATCGCGTTAACGCGTCGCCCCATTCGGCAACGCTAAGCGCCCCAGGGCAAGCACGATTAGGCGGTCATCGAGTAGTCTCTGCTTCCGCTCCGCCGAAGCCGGTCCCGCGGGCCATCGGCTAAGTCCTTCTCGAATTCCTTCAAGAGTCGGGGCGCGGTGCTCGTTCACGATCAGCCAGTCAACAGTAGAAAGTAGCTCCAGTCCCAACGGTGATTCGAAGCCATCAATGAGTTCGGCAGTGCGATCCAGAATCGTTCGCAACGAAAGCGAATATTTTTGCTTTAGATACAGTTCTACGAATGGCCGACGCTCTTCATCAAACCATATTGTGTCCGATGGACCAGCGTCGCTCAACCGCTTGTCACAATGCAGGTAGCTTCCGTCCAGGCCATTGAGCAAATGTCGAAGGCGGTCGGAGTACGGGCCGTACTTGTCAGCCACGAATCTGAGATCAAGAAAATCATCTGCCGCCAATTCATGGATCGTACGTTCAAGAAACCAGCAGAGCTTCTGGACTTCGAGGTACGTACACTCGATTCCGAGCACCCAATATCGGCGAATCATCTCAGCAACAAGCGCCCGAGCCGGAGTCAGTTTCATGACACCTGTTCTCTTGGCTACGTTCTGATATTTTCCGGTTGGCTCGAATACCCACACCTCTACATCACACAGTGGGCCCAGTTCTCTCTCGATCTCGGGTCGAACATCGCTCCAATCAAGTCCGCCGTTGCCGCAACCGAGAGGGGGTAGCGCTATTGAGCGGATACCCTTCTCCTCTACAACTCGCCTCAAGTCTTTCAAGCCGTCGCGGATCCACTCCAGTTTGGATGGTTGGCGCCAGTGCTTTTTTGTAGGAAAATTGACCAGCCACTGGGGTCCGCCTAATGTGCGGTTTTCCGTAACGAACATGTGGCCGACCCGAACTTCATCACGCTTCACGGCTGCTTCGTACGCGCGAAAGTTCTCAGGGAACGCCTCCTTGAACATCAAGGCGATTCCCTTGCCCATAACTCCAACGGTGTTGACCGTATTGACCAGAGCCTCGGCCTGAGCGTCGAGCAGATTTCCTTGCAACAGCTTAATCATTAAAAATACCAGCTTTGCTGAACGCCAACCTTGAAGTTAAGGCCGCGGCGTTCGATCTCATCCTGAATGTGCCGCTGTGTTTTATCGGTGCAGCAGCAGACGCCCAGCAGAGCGTCAAGGGGTACATGCTTCCAGAGTAACGCTTCGGCTTGGTATCGCTCCTTTTTTCCCGGATCGTCCGGGTCATGCTCGAGTTTCGGCTCTGCAGGAGAGGCCAATCAATCCGATGAAGGTCGGTCCCGCTCGTGAAGTATTCCGCCATAGGCGGATAAGCGTGCTGGTTTGTGAACACGAATGTGACGCCTTGCGCCGACGCATGATGAAGTGAAGACACGAATATCAGAATTTCATCATTCGGCACCTGTTTCACACCGCCATAGCCGGTTTTAATATTAAGCATCATAATCGATTATGGAGTAAAGTAGAACGGAATATAATCGCTAAGCGTCCCTCCAGGAGAGACAGCGACGGCACGGCGAGACCGCTTGTCGATCAGATCCACATTGCCTATGTTTCGGTAGTTCGGATCGACGACCGTTCCATTTCGAGCGTGCATGCCATTGTCGAGTATCCATGGCAGATTATCGCGGTGCACGATGCGAAAAATAAGTACCTTCTCCTGATTTAAGTTCAACGCCATAGATGTCGAGGCAAGCACTCCGCACAACAAAAGGGACAGACCGTTGCTATAGTATACGTCGCGTTTCCGGCACCGCCGGAAAGCAAACCCCATCCCCCAACGCCGCCAAAAACTCCGCCACCGACTGCACAAAAAAGTGCCCTCCCGCAAACTCCGTCTGCTCAAACCCCGCCGCAGTCTGCTCCCGCCACGCGCCCACTTGCTCCCGGGAAACGTTCGGATCCACATCTCCGCCATAGGCGAAAATCGGAATCGCCAGCGGCTCCTCCGGCCGGTACACATAATTCCGGTACAACCGCGTATCGGCCCGAAGCGCGGGCATTGCCAAGCGCATCAGTGCCGGATTCGCCAGCACTTCCGCCGGCACGCCTTCCAGCCGCCGCAATTGCTCCAAGAGACCCGCATCATCCGGGTCCGCTTGCGGCTGGTGCCCCAATCGAAACTGCGGTGCGCGCGCCGCCGAGACGAATAGCCCGCGTGGCAAAGGCCGGCCGGCCCGCCGCAGCGCCCGCGCTAACTCAAAAGCAATCGCCGCTCCCATGCTGTGCCCATAGAACGCAAACGGCGCATCCAGAAACGGCGCAATCTCCTTGGCCAGTGCCGCCACCAGTGCATCCATGTTGTCGAAAGCCGGCTCATTCAGTCGCCCCTCCCTTCCGGGAAGGCAAACCGGACACACCGCAGCCCGCGCCCGCAAAGCTTCCGCCCACGACCGGTAAAGCAGCGTCCCCCCTCCGGCGAAAGGGAAGCAGAACAACCGTACACCGGTCCCGCTCAAATTACTGAACCAGAGATTTTCAGAAGGTCTGCGCGCAGCCGACTGCTTCAATCGAAGAGCCAGCAGTTTGCGCTTCTCCCCGGACATTCCCGAATCCTTCGCGCCACGATCCCGCTGCGGCATCCGCATCAGCGATTCCAGATACGCCTCAAACGGCAGCACGTTCACAC
>JANYCV010000409.1 GCA_025360145.1 Acidobacteriaceae bacterium | reverse complement strand
TAACTTATTGCGGGCCAAAATTGGTCTTGACAAAGGGGTCCACTTTAGGCGGCGTTCGTTGGAAAGGCGCTCTCCGATGCCGTTTGTGAATTAGTGCATTCCAGCATGCGGAAATGGCTCAAGTGACCGTCGCCGCCATTCGTGGTTCGGGTGTGGGTGACGACGGCGCGTTGGTCCGGCGTCTTGGGTTTATCACAGCTATTCCGCAAAGCGTTCATCGAGGCAGCGGATGTTACGTGGGTATCGGCACACTGGCCGCAGGTGCGACGGTCCTAGGAAACCGTGTGGAGATGATCATGCCGACAATCCGGCTTGGGTCATTTCTTGTCGAGCGATATCTATTCAATCAGGCACTCAGATTCCGGCG
This sequence comes from Acidobacteriaceae bacterium, assembly GCA_025360145.1. Classification (GTDB taxonomy): domain Bacteria; phylum Acidobacteriota; class Terriglobia; order Bryobacterales; family Bryobacteraceae; genus JANXXV01. Next base: position 5,396 of record JANYCV010000409.1, on the reverse strand, counting down.
GGAATGGAATTACGACGCGGTCATCGGGTTCGACCTGGATGGTTTTGCTCTCGCCAAGCCAGGGCGCGTGCCGCACATAGCAAATATAAAAGGTGTTCTTGCCGATGCCGTCCCGTTCGAGCGCGGGTCCGCGCGGGCCAGCCTGGCACTCCAGGCTCGATGGGAAGCTGAACACGCCAGGCGGGCAGATCTCATGATTACGATTAGCGAATACTGTAAGGGCCGTTTGCAAGAGCTATACGGAGTGCGCGGTCCAATCGCGGTTGTGCCTGAGTTGATTGACCTGGACACTTGGCGGAGCCTCTTTCAAGCGAACCCGGCTACGAAACCCGAAGAGGAATTCACAGTGCTTTGCGTGTGCCGCTTTTATCCCCGCAAACGGCTGGCGCTTCTGCTTCGGGCAGCGCACTTGTTGCGGTGGCAGATTCCGGGGCTTCAAGTCCGGGTGGTTGGCGGCGGTCCGGAGGCGGCTTCGCTCCTGCGGTTATGGCGGGAGTTAAGGCTCGAACCAGTGGTGACGTGGGTCGGAGAGGCTCCGCGGCACGAACTGGCCCGTGAGTATAATCGTGCGGATGTGTTCTGCCTTCCAAGCGTACAGGAGGGCTTCGGAATTGCTTTTCTCGAAGCGATGGCGGCCGGAAAGCCGATTGTCGCCGCCCGTGCCGCAGCCATCCCGGAAGTCGTGCGTCACGGTGTACTGGTAGAGCCCGACAATGTCGAGGCTTTGGCGGACGGCATTTGGCGGTTGTGGCGCGACCCAGCCCTGCGCAGCACGATACAGATGCAGCAACGTAAGGACGTAGAGGAGTTCGAAATGATTCGTGTCACAAGGCAGTTCTTGCGAGAGGTTGAGCGGGTTGCTCGCCCAGCGGGTTGACGAGACTGCGGCTCGATGCAAGTCAAAAAGGGGACACCTGGCCGAGGGCCGCCGCTAAGTCTTCGGCTGGCCAAACAGCAGCGGAGCAAACTCGGCCAGATTCCGCCGCCACACGGGCCACGTATGCGCGCCCGGCGTCACAATCCACTGATGTTTGATGTTGCGTTCCGTCAGCGCGGCGTCCAGCTTGCTGTTGGCCTCAAACAACCCGTCGTCCTTCCCGCAGGCGATCCACAGCAGCTTCAGCTTGTCATTCGCTTTGCTGTCCAAGTTCGGAAACGTCTCGGTAAAGCTGGCCGGAACTCCGCCTGAACTGAATGCGCCAATCCAGGCAAACTTATCCAGATAATTCAGCCCAACACGCAAAGATTCCGCGCCGCCCATCGAAAGCCCCGCAATCGCGCGCTGCGTCCGGTCCTTTGAAACGTGATAAGTCTTCTCCACCTGCGGAATCACTTCTTGCAGTAAGGAATCGCGGAACCCGTCGAAGCTGCGCGCGCGAACGCTCGCATCGCGCTGGCTCTTCAGCGCCTCCATCGTTCCGTATCCCAACGGCATCACCACCACCATCGGTTTCATTTTTCCCTGCGCAATCAGATTGTCGAAAATCACGTGTGCCTGCCCAACCGCGGTCCATCCGCTGGCATCGTCGCTGAACCCGTGTAGCAGATACAGCACCGGATAAGCGGCCTTCGCCTTCGGGTTATAGTTCGCGGGCGTGTACACATACATGTCGCGGTTATCGTTCGCGACCGCAGACTTGAAAAAGTGATGATGGACGGTGCCGCGCGGAACGTCGTTGGTCTCCCAAGGTAACGTCGAAGGGCCGTGGACATGCACCATGCTGCTTGCTCCTAAGAGGTTCGGCACCACCCGCGCATTCACCGGATCGATAGTGCCAACCCCGTCCACGTTGAACGTATATCCGTACATATCGGGCTCAAGCGCGTCGGTCGTCACAGTCCAAACGCCCTGTTCGTCTTTCTGCATCTCCAGCGGTTTGTTGCCCGCCCGGTTTACCGTCACCTTCACAGCATTCGGCGCGCGGAATCGGAATGTAACCCGGTTGTCCGGCCGCACCTCCGGTGACACAAGCCTCGCGGCCGGCGGCGCTTGCCCCAGCAGCGGAAGCATCACAAAAAGAGAGCAGACAAATAGGCGCATCATTTTCCTCAGGCTCAATTATGGCATTGCCTGCACGCCGTCTCTTTCGGATACAAGAGATGCGCCTTCACCGTTGAGCCATGGGCATTATGACAGAGTCCGCACTCAGCCAATAGCGTCGGCTCATGCGTGTGTACCTTCACGAAGCTATCCTTCTGGTGACAATCGAAACAGCTATCGTTCTTAAATCGAAACCGTCCGCGACTGCTCAACTCGTGGCACTGCGTGCATTGCACTTCCGCAACTGGCGGATGTTGGCGAAATCGCTGATATCCCGCGGGCGGATTTGGCCCGACAAAGAAATGAATATCCTTCCGGCCGCCCTCCCAAATCAACGCCAGCGAATGTTCACCGGCCGCAGCCTGCACGCTCAAGTGCAGAACATTCGGAAACGGCTTCTCCGCGACGATCGCTTTGCCGTCCAGCTCCAGCTTGCCTGCTGGAGCCGTAGCCACAATGTCCACCTGACCCGATGGCATCGCCGCTTTGTCAGCCGGCCGCATGATCTTCCCCGCGTCCTCCGCCGAAAGCAACGCGGCCAGAAACAATACCGCCAGCCCTCTCATTTGCGAATGCGAACGAAGGAGGAATCGATCTGCGAGAGTTTCGCCACACCGGCCATTCCCATGTCCGCACCCAGCTCAGCCCGCAGCAGATCGATTACGCGCGCCACGCCGGCACGCCCAAACGTCGCCATGCCCCATAAATACGGCTTGCCGATGCCCACAGCCGACGCTCCCAGCGCCAGTGCCTTGAAGATATCCGTGCCGCGCCGGAATCCGCCGTCGATCAACACCGGAATCTTTCCGCCAGCCGCCTGCACACACTCCGGCAGCGCTTCAATCGTTCCGCCCACCTGGTCCAGTTGCCGCGCGCCGTGATTTGAAACCACCACGCCGGACATCCCGTATTTCACCGCGCGCTCCGTGTCGTTCGACGTCATCACGCCCTTCACAATCACCGGAAGGTCTGTACTATCGCGCAGTTGCTTCAGCGTGTCCCAGGTCGGCGTGGAGAACGGCCTTGCCACCGGAAAATCGCCGGCCGTCCACAAGACATCGTTAGGGCTATACTTCAAATTGCCTGCCGCGTCGCGAGGAACCCCATTCGCTTCGCACCACCCCCGCGAAAGCCCATTGTGGATACTCCGCTCGCGGTGGGACACGTGGTAAATATCCACCGTCACCGAGATCCCGCTGCATCCCTGATCCTGCAGTTTCTCTCCGAAGTTGGTCATCTGGTTCTTCGTTCGCAGTTCCGCCGCGCTGGTGAACTGCCACCAAACCTTGGGACCCTTGCCGGACGCAGCAATCTTATCGATGCCGCCGCGCGTAAACATCATCGTGTTCGACATCCCCGCGCCGTACGCCGTTTCCTCCTCGCCATTCTTGAAGAAGCAATTCTTCCCGCCCGTCGGGCAGATGAATATCGGATGGTCCAGCTTCTTGCCGAACAGCGTGGTGGAAAGATCGATCTTGCTCACGTCATGCATCAGAAACTGAGGCCGGATGATGATGTTGTCGAAGCGGCTGCGGTTGTCCCGAAGCGATGCTTCGTCGTCCGATCCTTCGTCCATGTAGTCCCATGCCAGCGGGTCCAATTTCGCTTTGGCCAGTTTCGCGAAATCGAAAACGTTTACGGGCTTCAAAAGCGGGTCGCCCAGTTCGCTGTACTTCTTGTCGGCGCGAAGCAGCGGTGAGGCCGCCAGGAATTGAAAGAATTTGAGTGCCAGGTCTCTTCGGGTCATAAAGTTAAAAAGTCAGCCGCGGACTGAACTGAATGTCCCGCGGAGTTCCAACGGTTGAAACATATCACGCCGGCGGCCGGATTGCCAATACGGAAATGCGGGAAGGCAAACTGCGGAGGCTTGCATATGTGAAACAATCCGCTTTAAAATTGCACGCAATAGTAGTCTCTCACCTGCCGCACCTCAAGCCGGATGTCCTTGTAAGCCCGCAGTGGAAAAAACAAGCGCCGCCACAAAAGCGAACGACATCAATTTGCGAAAATTCCTGTTGCTGGGTATGTGCAGGACTCAGGCAACCGCTCAGGTGGGACGGTCCCCCTGGACGGCGCGGGACGCCATCCCTGCAACCTAGAAATAGAACTTCAACGCCAACTGAATCTGCCGCGAAGTCCGCTGATAAATCGTAGGACTCCCCGCGCTGGTGATCCTCGCCACTCCGCTGAATCCGATAACGCTGCTCGGGTTATTGAACTGCGGCGTGTTCAAGGCGTTGAACGCTTCAGCGCGGAATTCCAACCGGCGCGCTTCCCCGAAAGTGAAATTCTTGAACATCGAAAGATCAATCTGTTTCGTCCCAGGCCCCCTCAAAATATTGCGTCCGGAATTTCCAAACGTGTAGAGCGCGGGCGCGGCGAAGGCGGAAGCATCGAACCAACGGTCGATGGACCGCTCGCTCGAAGGCAACTGACCGGAACCGATCCGATTGGGGAATTGTGAACCGACGCCTGTGTTCAAATTACTGGTCTGCATAGTCGGTGTAAACGGCAGCCCGCTAAGAAAAGTGCCGATGCCATTCAACTGCCACCCTCCCGCGATCAGGTTCACAACCTTCGGCGCCCCTGCCAGCCACTGTTTCCCATTGCCGAACGGCAACTCGTAGGTGCCGCTGATCGTCAGCTTGTGCCGGACATCGAATGTAGAACTCCCCCGTTGCGCCGCCAGATCGCGCGAGTTCTGAATGGCGGTGTTGCTGGATTCTCCGCTCGTGTTATCAATGCTGTGTGCCCACGTCCACGCCCCGGAAAATCGAACGTTCCCCATGCGCCGGTCCAGCGTAGTCTGCATGGAGTTGTACGTCGAATTCCCCCACGGCACCACGCCGATGGCATCACTCAGATTCGGATAGGGGCGTCGTGTCACCACCGCTCCCGGACCCGGCACAGCCTGGTTGATATTCAATCCGACAACGTCCACGTACGTTCCCTTGCCACCCACATACGCCACCGAGAGCACCATATTTGCTCCCAGTTCGCGCTGCACATTCACGTTCCACTCATACATAGTCGACGTCTTGGCGTCCTGCGGCCAGTAGTAGAATCCGCTGCCGGCAATCGGCCACAACTGCGGACGTTCCGCCGGAAAGCCCGCCGAAATCGGCTTTGCCGCGCCAAAATTATTCTGGTCGTTCGCGGTCACCAGCGTCCCGCTATACGGGGCGTTCTTCGCCATCGAATTGCCGGACGTCACGGTCTTGAAGCTGTAGAAAATTCCACCACCGGCGCGGATCACAGTCTTCGGGGTCAGCTTGTATGCCAAGCCGAAACGCGGCCCCAACTGCATCGGCCGTCCATCCTGTATTGAATCTCCTTCGAACGGCGCGGTTCCCAC
>JANYCV010000370.1 GCA_025360145.1 Acidobacteriaceae bacterium | reverse complement strand
GTTTTGCCAACCCGACGGCGGGGGTGCTGAAACGGCTGGTGGGTATCTGGTTGCCCGGAAACGGCTGGTTGCTCGCGGGGTCGATCAACGTAACGTTCTTGCCGGTGGATTGACAGGCTGCGGATTCGACGACGCTGAAATCGCCATTGAGCATTGCTGGCGTGGGGACGTAGCTGGTCGATTGTGGCGGGGCGGTTCTGGTTCTAGTGGCCTGGAATCCGTTGAAGATGAAAAGCCGGTCTTTCAGAATCGGCCCACCGCCGGTTCCTCCAAACTGATTGCGTCGCAACGAATCCTGCGCAGTGGCGAAATGGTTCCGTGCGTTGAACGCGCCGTTGCGGATGAACTCAAACAGATCGCCATGGATTTGATTCGTGCCTGACTTAGTTACCGCATTGACCACGGCATAAGGGTGGAGCCCATATCGAGCCGACGCTCCATTGGTTTGAACGCTAAATTCCTGCAGCGCATCGGGGAAAGGAAAAGGCAGGTTAACGTTCGAATGGGTATCGTTGTGATCGCCACCGTCGAGTAAGTAGTTGTTGCCGTTCTCTTGTCCACCGGCGATTGAGATACCCACCGAAGTGGCGTAATCGTGAGTGGTGATAAATCGTCCGGCGGAGTTGGGAGGAATGCTGGCGCCGCCGGCGAGAAGAATGAGGTCGGTGGCTTGCCGGCCGTTAAGCGGGAGATCGACGATGCGGCGCTGGTCGATAACTTCGGAGATGGAGGTGTCCTGTGTTTCGACCATGGCGGCTCCGCTCGAGACCACAACTTCCTGCGAGACGGCGCCTAACTGAAGTGCAATGTTGAGTTGGATATTGTTGCCGATTTGAAGCAGAAGTCCGGAGCGAATACTGGTGCTGAAGGACGGTGCGCTGACTTCCAATCTATAGGGACCCACCGGGAGATTGAGTAAGACGTAAGCGCCATCGGCGCCGCTGGTGGCGTTTGTGGCTTGGCCAGTGGCGGTCTGCGTGGCTTTGATTCGGGCGTTTGGTACGGCGGCGCCGCTTGCGTCGGTGACATCGCCATGGATGGTTGCGTTGGCGACGGCTTGAGCGTGAACCGGCGTCAGGCAGACTGCGGCAAAGCACGTTGCAAGTAGAAATCTCATGTTCATCTCCTCGACCTGAATTTCCGGAAGTCCTTGGACTATATCACGCTTGAAGGGCGTGCGCACTGGTGGGTCGATCGGGGAGGCTGTCGACGAATTTGCCCCTGTTTGCACGAGTTCCGCGCATTTTGGAGTGTAAGGAGAAACAGGGCAATGGAACCGGGACTTCCTTGTGAAATCTGCCCTTTTGGTTCAGCACCGAAGCGGATAGTCAGTGGAGTACTGAGAGTTCAGTGAAAATCCGCCTATATGGTGCTGCCTTGAGCTGCTTGAGCCGCAGGGATCGTGGATTTGGGTTCGTTCCGCAGACAGCAGTTTTTGTGCTTGCGGCCTGAATGACACGGGCAAAGTTCGTTGCGGCCGATTTTGGGTTCGGAGCGGACATAAGGCTCGCGCTTGAAGGCGAACTGGAGGAGTTTGGGTTCGTTCTTCGATTCCACATTGGCTTCGTTCTTCAGCATTGGTTCGTCGAGTGGGTGGGCGGCTTGGTATGCCTGTAATTCTTTCAAACACTTGTGGAAAGTGCGTTCGGCGCGCATGCGGTAGGTGGCGATGCGATTGAGCGTTTTTTCGTTGGCGTCGGAGAGGAGGGGGTCGATGCCATCGGCGGCGAGGGCGGCTTCGAGGCGATTGGCTCGTTCGATGTTCCAGGAGGCGAGGGTGATTTGGCCGTGGAGGGCCCGTTCGATGGGGCCGGTGGGGTGGAGCTCGAAACGGAAGGCGGTGGAGAGGGCGTCGAAGGTTTGGTGGTCCTCTTCGGTTAGGAGGACGGCGTATTTGGCGTGGAAGCCGAGTTTGGTTGCGTTGGCGGCGGAGCGGGCCTTGCCTTCGGGGGTGGTGGGGCCGGTTGAGAATTGGGCGTTGGCGGTGTTGGCGGTGATTTGAGCTTGTGTGGTCATGGGTCCTGTTTTTTCTGTGGATTGGTGTGGCCTCCTTGCGGTTAGGCCTACCTACCTTTGTTTCGATTCAATTTTGGCAGGTGGGGGTGAGGGGTCCGAGATTTGGTGGTGGGTAAGTTGATGAGGGGGTTGGGGATGATTTCTGGAAACGACTGGGGAAGGGGGTTTGTGGCGGTGGTGGCGGAGGTTGTGTCAAGAAGGCCAGCCACCCAAAGAAACTATATCCATTACGTGTACGAACTCGCCAAGTATTTCATGCGGTCACCCGATTTGCTCGAACCGGCCGATAT
>JANYCV010000353.1 GCA_025360145.1 Acidobacteriaceae bacterium | reverse complement strand
CCGACAATCCCCTGCTCCAGGTGCTGAAAGACAAGGTGCTGCCGGAGAAAGAAACCAACGATCCGCAGTCCGGACTGCTCTACTTTCTGTTCGATGGAAAACCACCGAAGGTGAAAGATCTGACGCTGATCTACAAGTTCCACGGTGGAAAGATAATTATGGACTTCAAGCCTTAACTTATGAATATCGCCGAACTCGATACCCCCGCGCTGCTCATCGATCTGGACATCATGGATCGCAATCTGGGCAAGATGGCGGACTACGCCCGCGCCCATGGATTGCGGCTTCGTCCGCATACCAAGACTCACAAGATTCCGGCGCTGGCGGAGCGGCAGCTCGCCCTGGGAGCCGCCGGCCTGACGGTGGCCAAGGTTGGCGAGGCTGAGGTGATGACGAAGATTGATCCGCCGGAGCTGCTGGTCGCCTATCCGGTGATCGGCAAACAGAAGCTGGACCGGCTGATGACGATTGCTGCAAACACCCGCGTGACGGTCGCGCTCGACAGCCTTACGGCGGCAACCGAACTCTCCGCGGCGGCACAGGCGTCAGGGCGAACGATCGGCGTGCTTGTTGAGATCGACGCCGGTCTCGGGCGTGTTGGCGTGCAAGCCGGACCGGACTTACTTGCGCTGGTCCAGCGGGTGGCCTCCCTGCCTGGTCTTTTCTTCGAGGGAGTCGCCTTCTATCCAGGCCATATCAAAGTCCTGAACGAGGCTGCCGATGTGGCGCTCGCCGCGGTGGGGACGTTGCTGGACGGCGTGGTTCGCAATCTGGAGGCGGCCGGGTTTCCGGTGAAGATTGTCAGCGGCGGATCCACCCCGACGCTGTACCTGTCGCACCAGGTGGCTCGCCTAAATGAGATTCGGCCAGGGACCTACATATTCAACGACCGGAATACCGTGCTCTGCGGCGCCACGACGTATAACGACTGTGCGGCGTCCATCCTGGCTACGGTGGTTTCGACGGCGGTGAAGGGGCAGATGATTATCGACGGCGGATCGAAGACATTCTCGTCCGACCGGCCCATGGGGCTGGAGGAAGTCAGTTTCGGACGCCTGCTGGATGCGCCGGAAGCGGTTTTCGGCAAGATGAACGAGGAACACGGGTTCGTCGACATCCGGAAGGTATCGAAATTGTTTCAGGTGGGGGATCGGGTGCGGGTACTTCCAAACCACGTTTGCGTTGCGATGAACTTACACGAGCAGGTTTACGGGTATCGAGGGGAAACGGTAGAACACGTCTGGCGGGTGGAAGGCAGGGGCAAGCTGCAATAGCTTGCCCCTCGCTCGGAAGAGACCGAAAACTAGTGGGCCATCTTGACGGAGTCGATGGTGACGGTATCGCCGTCCAACTTGCCCGTGATGGTGACCTTGTGACCGAGGTGTTCCATCACCTTGTCGGCATTGGCAATCTTGATCACCTTACCATCCGTGACAAATACCGGAGCTGCTCCGCCCTTCACACACTTTGTGACACAGGCGATGGCCTTGTCCGATCCGTCAACGTGCTTGGCGCCGCACCCTGCTTCGGAAATCGCGCCGGTCCACTCGGCGGCAAATGCGCTGAGGGCGAACAGCGAGGATAATACGAGAAACTTCTTCATTTGATAAATCCTCCTACGGATTCTGAAATACCTGCTTCGAAAATCGAAAACCGACACTGTGACTATACCTGAGAAAAACGTGCGGTGCAAGCCTACGCCTAGATATTCGGAGAAGGCAACCCACTGGATGAGGTGTTTACCCTACCACCGCCTGAATGGTTAGCGGGGAATTTCCTTCCAACCTGTTATTCACAAACAGATACGCAGGCTGCCCTCTGCCTTGCGAACGCACCATCAAATCCCTTAGTGCGGTTCGGGCCTCAGGGTTCCTATCCTTTGTCTCCGTATAGGGTGAGAAGCTCTTCACGGCAACTTCGTAGGGACGGCCTTGGCGCAGCAGCGCTCGGGCGACGGTGAAATCGGCGGTGAACGCATCCGGAATCTGGATCTGCGCGGCCAGCGGCGGCATGCGGGTCCAGGCGTTGAATACGTGGGCTACCTTGTGCGCGTGAAGCGTTTCGAAGTATTCAGGGAGCAGGTAGTTCTGGTTGCGGATTTCCACCGAGTAGCGGAAGCCTGCGGGAAGCTTCGACAGGAAAACGGCGAGCTCCGCGAAGAACTGCCGGGGTTCGGCGTGGGCTTGTTTCGAGAACGTCCCAAACTCGAAAATCAGTACCGCGATACGGTTTGAGTACGGGGCCAGTGGTTGCAGAAAGAGGGCATCGAACAGCTCGGCATTCAGAAACGATGCGTTGTCCTGGCCGGCGCGTGCGCCATAGCGGGGATGGTTGGGAAAACGCTTGCAAGTGATCTCTTCCGGAACCTTCAGGCCGAACTGCAGAGGTGGCGGTGCGGCGTCAAAGAGCTTCCGCCAGAACTGCGGCGAGGGAAACTGATAAAACGAAAAGTCGCCGCAGACCAGCGGAAAGGTTTCGGCGTATTCTGTGATGCAGGTTTCCTCGAAGCGCTTCTTCGAGAATTTGCCGCGGGTGATGTAGCGCTCCGGCGTGTAGATTTGGCCCAGCCAGCCTTCATACTTCCACGAACTGCCGCCGAGGTAAATGCCTTTCCCTGCCAAGTCCCTCAGTTTGTCGGCCAGCTTAAGCCGGTCGAAAGCGGGCGGATCGTCGAAGAGCGGCAGCGTCTCGCCAAACATTCACTATTTTACGGCGATCACTGAGATGGTGTTCCCCATGCCGGGCGTCATCTCCAGCAACTGCACCGTAGTGCGGGTTGGAGCCGGAGAGCCGAAGAACGTGGCGTAGACCTTATTCATGGCGGCGAAATTGTCGATGCTGTTGACGTAGACGTTGCTGGCGGTCACGTTATCCATGGTCAGTCCGGCAGCCGTCAGATCCTTTCTGATGTCTTCGAGAATCTTATCCGCCGCGGGGCCGGAGTGACTGGAGTAGACATCGGTCTGTCCGGCGATTCCGGTGACTTGAATTGCAACTCCGGCCGGCAGTGCGTTGACCGGCAGGTAGACAATGGTCGCGGTTGGTGCAAAGCTCTTTTTCGCCAGCGCCTCCACCTGCGCATACGGGGTCTTGGGGGTGAAGTAAACGTTCGCGAACGCGATGTCGGTCAGTTTCAGCTTCTTGGTCTTCAGATAGTGGGCCGCGGCTTTGAATGTGCTGCCGGGAACGTACACTCGCTTACCTGGCTTCGTTGTGGCAACGGCGCTGATCTCAACCGGCGTATCGAGCGGCATGCGCTTTACACCGATCACGGCGCGCACCGGAGGATTGCCGGGGAAGAAGGTCTTGAACACCTTGTCCATAGCGGCGTAGTTGGCTATGTCGGTGAGGTAGATTTGTGTATAGACTACATCCTTCATCGTCAGGCCGCCTGTCTCGACAACGGTCTTGACGTTCTCCAGCGCCTGTTTGGTTTGGGCTTCTATATCGGCCGGGAGTTTGCCGGCCAGATCGCGTGCGCCTTGGCCGGATACATAGAGGAAATCGCTGGACTGAATGCCCGGACTGAACGGACCGATGGGCTTCACGCCAGGCGGGAAGACGGGCTTGCGCTCGGCCGCCATGGCTGTGAAGGCGGCGGTAAGGGCGATAAGTGCGAGAGCCAGCTTCACTTGATCTCCAGAATCTCTCGTTCCTTCCCCCTGGAAGCGATGTCGATCTTCAGCATATACCCGTCGATCAACTTCTGAATCTCTTCGTGGGAACGGTGTTCTTCGTCTTCGCTTACCAACTTTTCCTTGAGCAGCTTCTTCACCGCATCGTTGGCATCGCGGCGGATGTTGCGCAGGCTGACGCGGTGCTCTTCGGCAACATGGTGCAGCTTCTTGACGAAATCCTTGCGGCGCTCTTCGGTAAGCTGCGGGATGGGCACGCGGATGATTTTGCCATCGTTGCCCGGATTCAGTCCAAGATCGGAATTGCGGATCGCCTTCTCAATCATGGCGATTTGCGAGGTATCCCAGGGCTGGATGGTGATCATGAACGGCTCGGGAACGTGCAGCGTGCCCACCTGGTTAATGGGCGTCGAGGTGCCGAAGTAATCGACATGCACGTTGTCAAGCAGGCTGATGGAAGCCCGGCCGGTGCGGATGTTGGACGTCTCGTGCTGGAGGTCTGTAATCACCTTCTCCATCCGGGTTTTGGCCTGGGTTTCTATTTCTTTGATGGAGTTCAAGGTGGTGGACGGTGCCGCTGCTGTTTTAGAGTTGTCTTTGGTCATATTGTGAGTGTATCGGGTCGCTTAGCTACCAATGATAGTGCCAAGCGGCTCTCCTTTTGACATTCGCATTATATTGCCATTTGTGTTCAGATTGAAAACCACGATGGGTAGCTTGTTGTCGCGGCACATGGCTACCGCCGAGGCGTCCATGATGGCCAGGGAACGCGACAGGACGTCCGTGTAGGTGATTCTGGTATAGAGTATCGCGTCGGCGTGCTTGAGCGGGTCCTTGTCGTACACGCCGTCCACGCGGGTTGCCTTGGCGATGACCTCGGCGTGAACTTCGAGTGCACGCAAAGTGGCGGCGGTGTCGGTGGAAAAGTAGGGATTCGAGGTACCAGCGGCAAAGATGACAATCCGGCCTTTTTCCAGGTGCCGGATAGCGCGGCGGCGGATATAAGGCTCAGCCACCTGATGCATTTCGATGGCGGTCATTACCCTTGTCGGCACACCCTGTTTTTCGAGGGCGTCCTGCAGGGCCAAGGCGTTGATGACGGTGGCGAGCATGCCCATGTGATCGCCGGTTACGCGATCCATGTCCTTGGCGGCAGCGGCAACTCCGCGGAAGAAGTTGCCGCCACCCACTACGAGTCCGATTTGGATGCCAGTCCCGGCTACTTCGGCTACCTCAGCCGCAAGTGCCCGGACGCGGTCGGGGTCGATTCCGAAGCCACCCTGGCCGGCCATTACCTCGCCACTCAGTTTCAGGAGAATGCGGGAATAGGCTGCCACGGTATGCCTGCTTACCCGGCCACGGCTTGCTCTTCCGGTGTTGAATCAGGTGCCGCCACAGGCGCGGTATCGCCTACGTTAAAACGGACGAAGCGGGCGACGCCGATATTCTCGCCGACTTTGGCGATCTTGGTGGCGATCATCTCACCGATGGTGATGCTGTTTTCCTTGACGAAGGGTTGCTCGTAGAGGCAGACCTCTTCGTAATACTTCGCCATGCGGCCCTCGACGATCTTGTCGAGCATCTTCTCCGGCTTGCCTTCGTTGGCGGCGCGCGCACGGTAAATGTCGCGCTCCTTGGCCAGCGCCTCTTCCGTTACTTCCTCCTTGCGGATGAATTGCGGATTGGCGGCAGCAATCTGCATGGCGATGTCGTGGACCAGTTCCTTAAAGTCGTCCGTGCGAGCGACGAAATCGGACTCGCAGTTCAATTCCACCATCACGCCCAACTGCGCGCCGGGATGAATATACGTGCCGATTACACCTTGACGGGTGACGCGGGATGCCTTCTTCGATGCCGAGGCGATACCGCGCTTGCGCAGTACGATCTCCCCTTCAGCCAAGTCGCCGTTGGCCTCAACCAACGCCTTCTTGCACTCCATCATACCTGCGCCGGTACGCTCGCGCAGTTGTTTCACTAGCAGTGCGGTAATATCCGCCATATCGGTATCCTCTTGATCTGGTTTCGCGGGCAGCGAGCTATTCGCTGACTACGGTCTCGGGCGTGTTCTTACGCGGCAGAGACATGGAGGGCAGGTCTTCGTCGGAGATGCCTTCCGACGCCAACTGCTCGGCGTACTTCGGATCGAGGTACTGCGTATACTCGGTGCTGTCCTCGAAGGGCATTTCGTCGGAGACGATCTTCTCGACTACGAAATCCTGTTCGGTGGCGAGGGCGCGGCCTTCCACTACGGCGTCCGCAATTTTGTTGGTGAACAGGCGAATGGCGCGCAGAGCATCGTCGTTGCCGGGAATCACATAATCCACTTCATCGGGATCGCAGTTGGTATCCACCACGGCGACCACCGGAATTCCCAGGCGGCGGGCTTCTTTCACCGCGATGGCTTCTTTGTTCGAATCGATGACGAAAAGAATATCGGGCAGGCCGGGCATGGCTTTGATGCCGGCGAGGTTCGTTTGCAAATGCTTGCGCTCGCGTTCCATGCGGCCGGCTTCTTTCTTCACGCGGCCTTCATACCCGCCTTCCGTGGCCATCACATCCAACGCTTTCAGACGCTTGATGGATTTCTGCACGGTAAGCATGTTGGTGAGCAATCCGCCCAACCAGCGCTGATTCACGTAGTACATGCCGCAACGGGTAGCTTCTTCCGCGATGGCTTCCTGCGCTTGCCGCTTGGTGCCGACGAAGAGAACGTTCTTGCCTTGCGAGGCTTGCTCGCCGACAAAACGCATGGCATCTTTGAAAAGCTTGAGCGTTTTCTGAAGATCTACAATGTAGATTCCGTTACGTTCGCCAAAGATGTATTCCTTCATCTTTGGATTCCAGCGCTTGGTCTGGTGCCCGAAGTGTACGCCGGCTTCGAGCAATTCCTTCATTGAAATGGATGGCAAAATAACTCCTTATCGTTTTGTTCCGGAACACGGTCCTAAGCGAGATTTGTGTGCCGGGGGGTTGGAAAACTGCGTTGAAAACGGGTGGCTGGGCGGCGTTTCGTCTGTATAAAAGTGACGAACGCCGCCCGTGACATTACCGCTTGGAGAATTGGAACCGTTTGCGGGCGCCTTTCTGACCGTACTTCTTGCGCTCATGCTTGCGGGGATCGCGAGTTAGGAATCCCAGAAGCTTGAGCTTGCCCCGCAGTTCAGCATTGAATTCCACCAGCGCCCGGGCGATGCCAAGACGGGCTGCGCCGGCTTGGCCTGTGAAGCCGCCGCCGTTGGTGAGGATCAATACATCGAATTTCTCAGCCGTTTCCGTTGCCAGAAGCGGTTGACGCACCATGGCCCTGGAGGACTCCGTGGTGAAATACTCATTACCGGCGCGACCATTGATGGTGATGGTGCCCTTGCCGGAGCGCAGAAACACGCGCGCTACCGACGTCTTCCGCCGGCCTGTTCCCAAATGCTGTACTAAAGCTGCCACTATCTAATTCCCCTTATTCCTGAAAACCGTCGTTGTTAGACTGCCAGATCATACTGCCAGATCGACGGGCTTTTGAGCCTGATGAGGATGTTTATCGCCCGCATATACGTTCAGCTTACGATACATCTGCTTCCCCATTTTGGTCTTGGGAAGCATGCCCG
>JANYCV010000330.1 GCA_025360145.1 Acidobacteriaceae bacterium | reverse complement strand
TCGCGAAAGAGACCCAATCGCAACGCGAATATCTCAATCACCATGGCACGTGCCTGCTGTGCGACTACACCGCGCTGGAGCTTGAATCAAAAGAACGCACCGTCTGCGAAAACGATTGGTTCCTCGCGCTAACTCCGTTCTGGGCCATATGGCCGATTGAGATCATGTTGATTTCAAAAATGCACGCCGGCTCTCTTGCCGACCTCGACGGCCCATCCCGCGACGGGCTGGCCGACATCCTGAAGCGGGTGGCCACCCGGTACGACAATCTCTTCCAAACTTCATTCCCCTACTCCATGGGCTTTCACCAAAAACCAACCGACGGAGACGCCCACGAAGAGTGGCATCTCCACGCCCACTTTCTTCCGCCGCTGCTTCGTTCCGCCACGGTAAAGAAATTCATGGTCGGCTATGAATTGCTGGCCATGCCGCAGCGCGATATCACGCCGGAGATGGCGGCCGAGCGCCTCCGCCAGCAGCCGGAACAGCACTACCGGGAGTCACTGTGAAACACTAAGAATGCCGTCGAAGCGCACACCGGACCGCGATGCCACTCTGTCTAAAACAGTCACTCCTCCCGACGCTGATCCTGAGCGCAATGCTCCTCACGCTCGGAGTGTTGGCATGGCTGCAATACGGCTGGAGCACACAGGTCGGCGAAGCCCTGCAACAGCGCATGCGGGCAGGGTTGGCCGCATCGGTAGGGCACTTTCAGGCGGCATTGCAACTGGACCTTACCCGCGTGGCCGGTACTTTTGAAGTGGATACCGCAGCGTCCAGCGCTGAGATCAAGTCCGGCCTGCTCGATAACGCGCGGGAATGGAACCGCAGCGGCATTCCTCGCGAACTGGTGAGAGGCGTCTACATGGTGCAGGTTGATGCCCGCGGAGACTGGCAACTTGCAGCACTGGACGTAAGCTCGGGACGCTATGCGCCAGCGCCGTGGCCTGCCGCATGGTCCAACGTCGCAGAGGAGTTGAGCGCCAACGCCGAAGATCTCGATCGGGCTACGCCGCGCCAGTGGCACCACCGGCCGTGGATCCTGGTTCCGAACATGCCGCTGTTGTTTCGCGCAGTGGCTTCAGAGGTGCCGGATGCCGACGCGAACGATCCGCCGCCTTATCGCCTGCTGGGATATGTTCTGATCGGGCTTGATCGCGACTACCTGGAAAAACATTACCTGCCGCAATTGGTGGAGCGCTACTTCCGCGGATCGGGTGATCCGGATTACCGCGTCGCCATTTTCAGAGCTGGACCGTATCCTGTGACGCTCTACGATTCCGATCCCGAAGCAGGGCCGCCGCAAGCCGAATCGGCGGATGAAGTGGTGGAACTGCTCGCGCCCGCGCGGACGGGCAACGGGAAGCGCCGGGCGGTGAACATTCGCGAGTCCGGCGATGCCGCGGTCCTGCAATTGATGGCACAACATCGCTCCGGATCGCTGGATGCGGCAGTCGCCCGGCTGCGGCGCCGCAATCTCGCCGTCAGCTTCGGTGTGTTGTTGGTCCTTTGCGCAGGCATGGCTTTCCTGGCGATCTCGGCGCAGCGCGCACAGCAACTGGCGCGCCTGCAGGTGGCTTTCGTCGCTGGCTTCTCACACGAATTGCGAACGCCGGTAGCCTCGGTTTGCATGATGGCCGAGAACATGGCCGACGGCGTGGTCACTTCCGAGCAGCAGATCCGCCAGTACGGTTCTCTGTTGCAGGCGCAAGGCCGTCGCCTGCGCACCATGGTGGAAGGGGTGCTGTTCTTCGCCGCGCACCAGAAACGAAAACCCAAGCTGGACGTGCGCCCGGTGGACTTGGCCCAAGTGATCGCCCGCGCGTTGTCCGATGAGTATCCGCTTATTGAAGCGGCCGGAATTCAGGTGGAGGAACATCTGGCTCCGGATCTGCCAAACGTGCTAGCCGATCCGGTGGCGCTGCGGACGTGCATCGGCAATCTGCTGAGTAACGCGGTGAAGTATGGAAAGTGCGGCGCATGGATCGGCGTCCAGGGGGAGACGGTGCAAGGGAGCCGGTCCTTCGAGGTGCAACTCACAGTGCGGGATCGAGGACAGGGCATCGACCCCGCCGACCGGCGCCACATCTTCGAGCCCTTCTACCGCGGCGTGAAAGCGAGGGAAGCGCAAACGCCGGGGACCGGCCTGGGCCTCAACCTGGTTCGCCAGATGATGGAAGCCATGGGCGGCCGGGTGACGGTGCAGTCGGAACCGGGAAATGGCTCTTCGTTCACGCTGCATCTGATGGCGGCCAACATGGAAGGCAAAATATGAACGAACGGATTTTATTGGTGGAAGACGAAGAAGCGCTCGCTATCCCGCTCAGCGACCGGCTTCGCAGGGAAGGCTATCTGGTGCAGATTGCCGCCGATGGCGAGACCGGATATGCGCAGGCGCTGGCTGGCCCGTTCGACTTGATCCTGTTAGACGTGATGCTGCCGGGAAAAAGCGGCCTGAATGTCTGCCGCGATCTGCGGCAGCGCGGAATTTCGACTCCGATTCTGATGCTGACCGCGCTCACGCAGACGGACGACAAAGTGATTGGGCTGAGACTCGGCGCGGACGATTATCTGGCAAAGCCATTCGATCAGGCCGAACTGCTGGCGCGGATGGAAGCGCTGCTACGGCGGGCCGTCACGCCGCATATCAGCGCGGAAACCGTCCATCAGATCGGGGCTCTTCGCATCGACCTGCGCCGCGCTGAAGTGTTTCGGGATGGCCAAAAAGTTCCGCTTTCGGCGCGCGAATTTGAATTATTGCAGTACTTCGTTGAGCACACCGGTGCGCTGCTTACCCGGGAGGAACTACTGAGAGACGTGTGGGGTTACAAGGCATCCACATCAACCCGCACGGTGGATGTCCATGTGGGCTGGCTGCGGCAGAAATTGGAGGACGATCCGAAGCACCCGAAGTTGATTGTTACCTCGATCGGGATGGGGTATCGTTTTACGGGGTAGCGGCTCAAAACGTAAGAGGCATGTAAACGACATTTTGCAACCGCTTTACGTTCCACCGTTACAATCGTTTAGAGTTCATCGTATTACTGTATAAGGGGCAAGTAATGAGACCGATTATACGGAGTACCGCCGCACTCGTCCTGCTGGCAGCCGGAAGCCTCTTCGCCCAGCCGCCGATGGGCCGAGGCCATGACGACCAAAGCTGGGCGGAGCGAAGAACACAGTTCCTCGCCATCAGGCTGAGCCTAACCGATACGCAGAAGCAACAGGTGTTGGCACTGTTTACGGCTTCCGACCAGAACAGCGAATCCCTGGAGACGAAGCTTTTTCAGGCGCGCCGGTCTCTGCGAGAGGCAACCCGGCGGAATGCTCCCTATAGCGAGATCGATCAGTTGGCAGCTTCGGTTGGAGTTCTGTTCGGCCAAGTGGAAGCCATTAAGGCAAAGACCGACGCCGCGGTGTACAGCATCCTGACCGCGGACCAGCGCCAGAAGATGGATCGCGGTTACGGCGGCGGGCGCGACGGAATGGGTGGCCACGGTGGTCCGGGTGGCCCGCACTTCCCTGAGCGGCGCTAATCCGATTTAACCAAGCGTTTTACATCTCAGCAGCTACTTCCCGCCCGCATGCGGCGTTTTATTTAATGAGGAGCGGCTGTGTTTCGAATCTACTTACATTCCATGCGCGGAAGCGAGTGGCTTTCTCTGGAAGGGAATCTGACCGGGGCCGGCGTGGGTGAATTGAAGGGAGGCCGACACACTCTTGCACCAGCAAATAATAGCCCGAGGCTGCGGGGACACATCCGGCTTGCGGCTAAAGGTCTATTCGATTTTGAGTGGCTCCAACTGCCGGATTTAGGATGATAGAGTTCACGAAGCTTTACCTTAAGTTCCGAAGGCTATTTGCCTTGAGTCAGGTACTCCGGGAACTCCTCGCAGTAGCCGAGCCTGATCTCACGGGCTTGCCAATGGACGTGCTCACGGCAGTATTTTCGGGTTGATCGGGAGGCAGGAAACCTCGGGTGGAGTAGATATATCTTTTTGGTTGCGGGGGACCGCAACGCTCCGAACGCACTCAGACTGGCGTTCCGCTTGTCTTTGAACGCAGCTTCAATGGGCGACGTGTAGTCTGCGTAGCTTAAGATTGCGGAACCAAACGGCCCCACTGTGACTTTGAAGCGCTATCGGACAGTCTTGATTCAAATAGTTGACGACTCTCTGGGAGCGTTCCGGGGCCTTCTCCAGCGCACTGCGGAATTCCGCCGAGTTGAGGTTCATAGAAGCCACCTGAACCCCATTCAGCCAATGTTCGATATGAGTCCCGTTGACAGCAATCCGGGATTGATTGAGTTGTCCTGCAGGTTTCGCCACGCTTTGACGAGGACCAGCAAACTGATACAGGGAGCCAGATCGGGTCTTGGGATCATCTTTGTCTTGATGCAACTCATCGTCAATCATCTGGTACTCAAAACCGCTCGTTTCTTCTTTGAAGAATGCGTTCGGTCCCGGAGTAACGGTCCCTTCGACTGCTGGAGGCTTGCCGTTTTCGAAAACGAGCTTTGCAGAGCGACCAACGAAATACTTGATGCCGCTGTTGCCACCCGAGGCAATCTTCCACTCGAAAGTCAATTCGAAGTTCCGATACAAACCAGCCGTCATGAGATCGGTTGCCCTATTCTCAAGTCTGGCTCCTTTCAGAAAACCGTCTTCGATCTTCCAATAACCCTCGGGGAATTGAACCGAACTCGGGCTTCGCCAGCCTTTGGTTGTCCGTCCATCAAAAAGCAACTCCCATCCGGCGAGTTTTTCATCAATGGTAAGGCGGTTTGAGTAAGCAGTTGTTTCCTGGCTGAAACCGACCGCTGCAATCCAGCCTAGCAACCAGAACAACGCAGGACGAAGACCCCTAATCGCTCGATAAGCCTCGCTACCCTGCTTGAGCGGTAAGACGCGCCCCGTAAAAGCCATTCACGCCGGTCGCTGGCCGGTAATCGGCGGTGGTCCGAGGCG
>JANYCV010000208.1 GCA_025360145.1 Acidobacteriaceae bacterium | reverse complement strand
CCGCACGCTGCACGCGACGAATAATTTTCCGGAATGGACCGGACGGATTTGTCCCGCTCCGTGCGAGGCGGCGTGTGTGCTTGGCATCAACGAACCGCCGGTAGCGATCAAGGTGATTGAAAAGACGATCATCGAACATGCGTTTCGGGAAGGATGGATTAAACCGGAACTGGCAAAGCACCGCACTGGAAAAAAAATTGCGGTGATTGGTTCGGGGCCGGCAGGTTTGGCGGCGGCTCAGCAGTTGTGCCGCGCCGGTCATGGTGTTACGGTCTTTGAAAAAGCGGACCGCATCGGCGGCCTGCTGCGCTACGGCATTCCGGATTTCAAGATGGAGAAGTGGACCATCGACCGGCGGGTGGAACAGATGACGGCCGAGGGCGTGAAGTTTGTCATGAACGCACACGTCGGCGATAACTATCCGGTGGAGGAACTGCGCAAGGAGTTTAACGTCATACTGGTGGCGGCAGGCGCGGAACATCCGCGTGACCTTACGGTGCCGGGTAGGGAGTTGAAGGGCGTCCACTTTGCGATGGAGTTTCTGCCGCAGCAGAACAAAGTTGGGGCGGGCGACAAAGTGCCTGAACAGATTTTGGCAACGGGCAAGCGGGTGGTGATCATCGGTGGCGGCGATACGGGCGCCGATTGCCTGGGCACGTCGCATCGCCAGAAGGCTTTGTCGGTACATCAATTCGAAATTATGCCAATGCCTCCAAACGAGCGTTCGGAGCTGACGCCGTGGCCGCTGTGGCCGCTGCAATTGCGCGTTGAGAGTGCGCATGAAGAAGGCGGTGTTCGCGAATGGAGCATGTTGACGACGAAACTGACCGGGGATGCCGGCGGAAACGTAACCCATTTGCACGGCGTACGCGTTGGGCCGCCGTCGAAGTTTGAAGCGATTCCGGGTAGCGAGTTTGCGCTGGAAGCCGATCTGATTCTGCTGGCGATGGGCTTTACGGGTCCGGTAAAGAAAGGCCTGGTGGAAAAGCTAGGAGTGGAGTTGAACCTGCGGGGGAATATCGCGACTGACGAGCACTATCAATCGACAGTCGCGGGAATTTTTGCTGCCGGCGACGCGCGGCGCGGTCAATCGTTAGTCGTGTGGGCGATTGCTGAAGGACGGAAGGCCGCAAAGGCGATCGACCTTCACTTGATGGGGAAGACGACGCTCACTTAGTGTAGCTTTTTATTCAGTTGGCAATTATTGCCAACCCTGCTAGGCTGGAATCCGGGGGAACATGTTATGCCGACACGCAACGTAAACCTTACAGATCATTTTGATTATTTCATCGAGAAAGGTGTCGCGTCTGGCAGGTTCAGCAATGCCAGTGAAGTTGTGCGTGAAGGTCTGCGTCTCCTGGAACAGCGCGAGCAGGAAGACAAAGCCCGGCTTAAATGGCTCGAAACTGCCACCCAGGAAGGCATAGACGATATGGAACGTGGTGAATACACAACGCTCCGTTCCGGCCGAGAGATGAAAGACTTTATCAAACAGCTTCGGAAGGAAGCTTCAGCCGAAGTTGCGGCTGAAAGAACGCGTGGCTAACCGCGCGAAGTATGAAATTCGCGTCACCCGTACTGCAGGACGGGATATTGTTGCCGTGATGAACTGGAGTCTGAAGGAGTTCGGTGAAGATGCGGCCCTCCGCTATGATGCTTTAATAACCCAAGCATTGACAGACATTGGAGACGACCCCGAACGCGCCGGCTCCCAGCAGCGTTTTGAGCTTGCGAAAGGCGTTCTGATCTATCACCTGCGCTTTAGCCGCGACCGTGCCAAGTCCGTTCTTGGTGTGGTGCATCATCCCCGGCACTTTGTGATCTACCGCCGCCAGGAGCATCTGATTGAAATTTTACGCGTTCTGCATGACACCCGTGAGCTTCAGCGGCATATGCCAGGGGAGTATCGAAACAAGTTAGACCAGGATTAACCGGGCTCTGGTTCATGACAGTGTCTGTGTGTTTTGTCGCGGTCAAATGTACCCTCGCCCCGTGCAATCGGTCCGGTGAGGTAAATTTTAACTCTTGAACGAGGAAACTTTCAGCACCCCGATAAACCCGCTCACGCCACCACCTGGCGTGAGCAGAATGGTCCATGTCCGTTTGGTGGGGTGAACGAGCGGATAGCTATTAGCGCACTTGTGGAACGCAGAGAACGTTATCGATCAACCGCGTGGATCCGAGCCATGCGGCGATTGCAATGCGCACCGGCCCCGTTATGCGATCCAGGGGAGTCATATCGTCCGGTTCGACGATCTCCAGGTATTCGAGCCGCACGATTGATTCTTCCCCTAAGATGCTCGCCGCGGTCTGGCGGATTTGTCCTGCATCGGTACACCCATTTTCAACCAGATGTTTCGCAGCGAGAAGCGAGCGGTACAGGGCGGGTGCCGAGGCGCGTTCCGTTGGATTGAGGCCCCGGTTTCTTGAACTCAACGCCAGTCCATCCGGCTCCCGCACTGTAGGAACGGTAATGATCTCGATCGGCATGTTTAAATCCGCTACCATGCGGCGAATGACTGCTAATTGTTGCGCATCTTTTTCGCCAAAATACGATCGGCCGGGTTGGACGATATGGAATAGCTTGGCCACCACAGTCGCTACGCCCTGAAAATGCCCAGGACGAAACTGACCGCACAATCCTTCTGAAACGCGAGCGACGTTAACAGAAGTATCCAGCGACGCAGGGTACATCTCGCTTGCTTCGGGTGCGAATACAAGATCGGCGCGCATGGCGGAGCACAACGCGACATCTTCCGGAAAAGATCGGGCGTAGCGCTCGTAATCGTCCTTCCGGTCGAACTGGGTTGGGTTTACGAAAATGCTGACGACAACGAAATCCGAATCGGCCACGGCGCGTTCGATAAGCGCGCCGTGGCCTGCATGCAAAGCGCCCATGGTCGGGACAAAACCGATACGCCGGCCGCTGCGCCTGCATACTTCGATACGCCTGCGAATCTCTGGAATGGTGGTGACAACATCGGCTGTCACGCTAACTTCTCCACGGAATCTGAAGTTGGGACACCGTGTTCTTTGGCGGGAAACCGGCCGGCCTGCACGTCCGCCGCATATTCTTTGGCGGCTTCCACCATCTGGGCGCCGAGGTTGGCATATTGCTTTACGAACCGTGGAACAAACTCATCGAACAGGCCGAACGCATCGTAGCCGACCAGCACTTGTCCGTCGCAATGAGGACCAGCCCCGATCCCTATGGTTGGAATTTTCATCAGCGCAGTGATCTCGCCGGCAAGTTCGGAAGGAATGCACTCCAGCACAACGGCAAACGCGCCCGCCTCTTCCAGCAACCGCGCATCGTCGATCAGCCGGTCCGCTTCGTCCTTGGTCTTGCCCACGGTGCGGAATCCACCAATCCGATGCACCGACTGAGGAGTGAGTCCCAGATGCCCCATCACCGGAATGCCTGTTTCCACAATTCGACGAACAATCTTGGCTACTGCGCTGCCGCCTTCGAGTTTCACTGCCGTGGCACCGCCTTCCTGAAGCAGCCGCCCCGCGTTTCGAATGGCTGTTCGCGCGCCCACCTGATAACTCAGGAACGGCATATCCGCTACTACCAGCGCCCGCTTGGTGCCATTTCGAACTGCCTTCGTGTGATGGAGCATCGCGTCCATTGTCACCGGCAGCGTGCTGTCGTGCCCCAGGATCACCATCCCCAACGAGTCGCCCACCAGCAAAATATCGATTTGAGCGCGGTCCAGTAACCGCGCCATGGTTGCATCGTACGCGGTCAGCATTGTAATTTTCTGTCCCCGCCGCTTCATTCGGGAAAGCTCTGGAATTCGAACCGGTTTGATAATCTGGTGCATTCAGTTTCCCCGCAATTCCCGTTCAATCGACGTAGCCGGGCTGGCGGCCAAGCCGCGTGCGAGCGCCATTTGCAGGACTTCCAAGCCAGCGGCACGATACAGATGTTGGATCTGTTCCGGTGCGTTGCTCAAAGCGCGAAGATGCGCTGCAACTGTTTCAACGTCTCCACGCTCAATGGGTCCTGTGAGCGCGGCAAGCGGGCCTTGCTTCAGGATGTTCTCCAAAGTTGTCCGCAACAGCGGCGCCAAGGCGCGCAGCGATCCGTTTCGTCCTACACCCGCCATCTCCATTAGATGCTGTGCCGCGCCAACCAATCCAACCAGATAATTGCTCGCCATCACGGCGCCGGCATGATATAGCGGCCTCAGATGTTGAGGAATGCGGAGAACTTCGCCTTCGAATTTTGCGGCGATCTCCTCCGCCCAACGGATTGCCGGTCCATCGCCATCCACGGCAAACGCGCATCCGCGCAAGGCACCAACACCTTGCTTTGCATTGACGATGGTCTGTAGCGGATGAATCGTGCCGCAGGAGACGCCGTGATCCATCAGGGACCGGAGCGCATCCGGGCCTTGCGTTCCGCAGGTGTGGAGTGCGATGCCGCCGCGAATACCTGCGTCCGCTATCAGATTCGAGACATCCGCCACGGCCGAATCCGGCACGGCGATCAGGATTCGCCGCGCATGCCGCGCAATCTCACTATAGTCAACCGCATGAACACCGCCGCCGATGAACGTAGCCGCCGCAAACGCTTGTTCCGGGTCGCGACTGGCGATGCAGTTGACCGGAAAACCGCGTTCCAACAGGAGCCTCCCCATCGCTTGCGCGACGCGGCCGGCTCCCGCGATCCCGATGGCGTCTATCACTTCGCCCTACAGAACCTGCTCGGACCAATTTTCGAGAATCGACTTCACCTTGCCAGTGAACTGATCGGCAAGCGCGCCGTCAATCAGACGATGATCGAAGGTTAGCGCAAGGTAGCAGATGGACCGGATCGCGATGGCATCGTCGATCACCACCGCCTGCTTCTCGACCGTGCCAAGGCCCAGAATGGCAACCTGCGGCTGATTGAT
>JANYCV010000197.1 GCA_025360145.1 Acidobacteriaceae bacterium | reverse complement strand
ACCTGATCCCTGACCACGTTGTAGCTGAAATCATCCGTTTCGCCATGCGTAACGCCACCCTTGATGCCGCCCCCTGCCATCCAGAGGCTGAAGCAGCGAGGATGATGATCGCGGCCGTAGTTGTCGTCAGTTAGTAAGCCTTGCGAATAGACGGTGCGCCCGAACTCCCCGCCCCAGACTACCAGCGTATCGTCCAGCATGCCGCGTTGTTTCAGGTCTTGCAGAAGCGCGGCAGAGGGTTGATCGGTCTCGTGGCACTGTCCGCGAATCTCTTTTGGCAGATTGTTGTGCTGGTCCCAGCCGCGATGGAATAACTGGATGAATCGAACGCCGCGTTCGGCGAGCCGCCGCGCCAGAATGCAGTTTGCCGCATAACTGCCGGGCTTACGCGAATCCGGACCATACGTTTCAAATGTGGATTCAGGCTCTTTCGAGAGATCCGCCAGTTCCGGAACGGAGCTTTGCATCTTATACGCCATCTCATATTGCGAAATGCGCGTGGAGATTTCCGGGTCCTGATAATCTTGAAACTTCAGCTCGTTCAACTTCGCCAGATCGTCCAGAAAACGGCGGCGCGCCGCGCCCGAATACCCGGCTGGATCGGACAGATAGAGCACCGGATCGGCGCCGGAGCGAAACTTCACGCCCTGATATTTCGTGGGTAAAAAACCGCTTCCCCACTGGCGTTCCGCCAGCGCCTGCGTATTGCCGCTTCCCTGCGAAACCATCACCACGAACGAGGGAAGATCCTGGCCGATGCTGCCCAATCCATAGGAAATCCACGCGCCGATGCTGGGGCGGCCGGCAATCTGAAAACCCGTCTGGAAGAAGGTGACGGCGGGGTCGTGGTTGATCGCCTCGGTCTGCATCGACCGGATGACGCAGATATCATCCGCCATCTTCGCAGTGTGCGGCAGCAGTTCACTAAGCCACATGCCCGATTGCCCGTGCTGCGCAAATTTGAAGAGCGAGGGCGCGGTGGGAAACTTCGCCTGATACGCCGTCATGCCTGTAAGCCGCTGCCCCTTGCGAATGGATTCGGGCAATTCTGAACCACGCAGCTTCTGCAAATCGGGCTTATAGTCGAACAGATCTAGTTGCGACGGCGCACCGTGCTGGAACAGGTAAATGACGCGCTTTGCCTTGGCCGGAAAATTGGGTAATCCCGGAAGTCCGGCGCTGGCCTGCGCATCGTTGGTTAGCAACGACGCCAGTGCCGCCGATCCGATGCCCAGGCTGGATGACTTGAAAAATGTTCGTCGGGTGAGCATCGTCTATTCCTTGGTCACCGTCTCGTCGAGATTCAGCAGCAGACTGCCAACGGCGGCGTACGCGGCCAGTTCACGCGTGTCCAAAGCAGGGTCCGCTTGCGCGACACCGTGCTTCAGGTAGGGCTCGCCCTTCCCACTCGAAAAGTAGTCGAGATGGTATTGCAAATTGTCCCGCAGAACCTGCTGCTCAGAGGCGGATGGCAGACGTCCCGTCACCGTGCGGAAGCCGTACCGCAGTCGCGCGTCGGCACTGGCGCCGCCCTCTTTCAACATGCGCTGTCCGAGGAAACGCGCTGCTTCGAGGAAGCTGACGTCGTTCATCAGATTCAATGCCTGCAGCGGCGTGTTCGTGCGAGTCTCGCGCACCGTGCAGCTTTCACGCGACGCAGAATCGAAGTTCGTCATCATCGGCGGCGCGATGGTGCGCTTCCAGAATGTATAGAGGCTGCGGCGATGCAGATCGTCGCCTGTCCCCGGCACATAATCTCCGTCCTGCATGTTGATTTCTTTCCAGAGTCCCGCCGGTTGATACGGCTTGACGGAAGGTCCGCCGACTTTGTCCACCAGCAGGCCCGCGACAAACAGTGCCTGATCGCGCACCATTTCGGCAGGTAGACGATTCCGTGCGCCGCGTGCGAGCAAACGATTTTCGGGGTCCCTCTGGACCAGTTCCGGCGTGACCTTCGACGATTGGCGGTAAGTGGCGCTGGTGACGATTCGCTTTTGCAGCGCCTTCACATCCCAACCGGAGCGGATGAAATCCGTAGCCAGCCAGTCGAGCAATTCGGGATGCGACGGTAGATCGCCCTGCATACCGAAATCTTCGGTGGTCTTCACCAGCCCGGTTCCAAAATACATCTGCCAGAAGCGATTAACGGTCACGCGCGCGAGTAGCGGGTTCGCTGGATCGATCAGCCATTTTGCAAATCCCAGGCGATTGTTCGGAGCGTCCTCGGGCAATGGCGGCAGCGCGGCGGGAACGCCGGGTTCCACTTTCTCACCCGGCACGTTATAGGCACCGCGCACCAGCACGAACGTGTCTTTCCGGAAGGGCCGCTCGTCCATCACCATCACGGTGGGGAACGTTGTTTCCAGCTTTTCCTTTTCTTGAAGCAGCAGTGTGAGCCGTCTGTAAGCCGTGTGTACTTCAGTTGGCGCGGCGTTCTCCAGAAAGTACGAATGGATCTGAGAGGCCTCCACCGCCGTCCTCGCAGCGGCAAGCTTTTGCGCGATGGCTTGCAGAGATTCACCCAAAGCCAGCCCGGCAATTTCGGACTCCTGCAAGACACGGCGGTAAACAAGAACCTGGTCGATCAGTCCGTGGAACCGGCGGTCTTTGCCCCAACCTGCGCCGATCCGAAGCGGCTCTCGAAATTTGAACCCTGCGTTGCCGAAGGGACGGTACAGCGAATCCAATTCCACCTTCACCTTGGCCGGTTTGCCGTCGATGTAGACGTGAACTCCTTCGGCCATTCTGGATCCGGAATAGGTTACGGCAACGTGATACCAGTGCTTTGCTTCCAGCGTCGCTTCTGTTTCCAGCCGAATCGCATCGTCTGCCCAAGTGCTGGTCACGTTCACGTGAACTTTGCCTTGATTCATGTGGACCCCGTAGCCTTTGCCCTTCGGCTGGTCCGCCATTTTAGTGACGATGCTGCCGTCGGGCACGGTGCCTGAATAGATCCACGCTGCGAGGGAGAATCGATCTTCAATGTCGAATGCGCCGGCTTGTAGCGCTTCCACCACTGTGTTGCCATCGAAGGACGCAGCCTTTCCTATCCGGCCAGGAACAAGCGACGATTCAAACGGGAAGGCGATGTCCAGCCCCTCGGTCGGCGCCCAATACAGCGCGTCCGCCTTGGCAAGAACATTTTCCCATCGGCTTTGCGCCTCATTGATGGCCGCGGACTGAGTCTTCAACATCGCTTCTGCGCCGTGAATTCGCTGTTCCAACTTCTGCATGGCGGATTGCTGTTCGAGCGTGGGCGCGGGCACAAGGGGCGGCGAGTTCCCGTACTTCATGGCGCGGCCCATCTCCGGAACGTTATTGAAGTAGGCGAAGATCTGGTAGAACTCTTTCTGCGTGAACGGGTCGTACTTATGGTTATGGCAGCGCGCGCATCCCAGTGTCACGCCCATGAATACCGTCGATGTCGTCTCCACACGATCCACCACATACTCCACCGCATATTCTTCCGGAATGATGCCGTCTTCCGTGTTCGCGCGGTGATTGCGGTTGAACCCGGTGGCGATCTTTTGTCCGGTGGTGGCGTTCGGCAACAAGTCACCGGCGATCTGTTCCAGCGTGAACTGATCGAAGCGCTGATTGCGATTGAACGCGTCGATTACCCAATCGCGCCAGCGCCACATCACGCGCTCGCCGTCGAATTGATAACCGTTCGAATCCGCGTAACGGGCCGCGTCCAACCAGCGCACCGCCATCCGCTCGCCGTAGCGCGGAGACGCCAGCAGCCGGTCCACGGCGTTCTCATATGCTTTCGGAGACTGATCTTTCACGAACGCATCGATCTCGGCAATGGCCGCTGGAACGCCGGTTAGATCCAGGCTCACCCGCCGCAGCAGAGTCTCTTTGGAGGCTTCGGGCGACGGCGAAAGACCTTCCCGATCCAGGCGTTCGGCGACAAACGCATCAATCGGATTTCGCACCCACGCCGCGTTTTTAACCTGGGGAATTGCAGGCGTTACAGGCGGCAGGAACGACCAGTGCTGCTGCCATTTCGCGCCTTGCGCGATCCACGTGCGCAGCGTTTCAATCTCACGATCCGTCAGCGAGAGGCCCGAATACACCGGCGGCATCTTGATCGCTTTCTTCTCGGCGGTGATGCGGTGGATCATCTCACTGGATGCTGGATCGCCCTCCACAATGGCCCGCCTGCCACCCAGATCCGTTTTTGCGGAGGCCTCGCGGTCCAGACGTAGCGGAATCTTCTTGGCAGCGGCATCGGGTCCGTGACAGCGGATGCACTTGTCGGAAAGAATGGGCCGGATGTCGCGGTTGAACTCCAGCGGCCGCTCCGCACCGAACACACTGGCGGCGGGAACAAGGAACGCTAAAGCAAGAGGCAGGAGTCGCATTTGAAACGCACTCCAATTGTATACGCTACCTATCTTCCCGGCAGGAAATAACGCTGCCGATGGGTACATAAAACAGTCGTGCACGTCTTCGATGGAACGGGCTGATGTATTCCGGACTTCAGACCAATTTGAAAACTCCTGTGCGACGTTCCTT
>JANYCV010000179.1 GCA_025360145.1 Acidobacteriaceae bacterium | reverse complement strand
CGTGATAGTGGGATGATCGCCGCACACCGGGCATTCCGGATTCCGGCGCAGCTTTAACTCGCGGAAGCGCATCGCCAGGGCGTCATAGAGCATCAACCTGCCGACCAGTAGCTCCCCGGTTCCCAAAATCAGCTTTACTGCTTCGGTGGCCTGCACCAGCCCGATCAGCCCCGGCAGAATTCCCAGCACTCCGCCTTCGGCGCAGCTCGGTACCAGGCCTGGAGGGGGTGGCTCCGAATACAGGCAGCGATAGCACGGTCCACCGGGGTAGGCGAAGACGGTAGCTTGGCCTTCAAAGCGGAAAATAGAACCGTAAACGTTCGGCTTCCCCGAAAGGACGCATGCATCGTTGATCAGATAGCGGGTGGGGAAATTGTCGGTTCCGTCCACCACCATGTCGTAGTCCTTGAAGATTTCCATGGCGTTTTCGCTATTCAGGGCGACATCGAAGCGGTCGATCTGAATCAGAGGGTTGATGTCGAGCATGCTCTCGGCAGCCGAATCGAGCTTCTTTCGGCCGACGTCCTTGGTACCGTGGATCACCTGGCGCTGCAGGTTGGTGAAGTCGACGACATCGAAATCCACCAGCCCGATTCGTCCCACGCCGGCCGCGGCCAGATACAGGCCGAGCGGTGCGCCCAAACCTCCGGCACCGACCATCAATACCTTTGCATTCTTAAGTTTAAGCTGGCCTTCCATGCCCACTTCCGGCATGATCAGATGCCGGCTATAGCGCAGGATTTCGTCGTTCGAAAGCGAGGTAGACGGTTGGATCGAAGTTTCAACTGCCATGGCGGCCTCCGGCGATGCTGGGCACGATGGATACGGTGTCGGAGTCTGTGACAGGCGTTGCATCCTTGCTGAGATAACGGATATCCTCGTCATTGACGTAGATATTCACGAAGCTGCGTAGTTTGCCTTCGTCGCTGAAAAGATGCCGGCGAAGATCGGAATACTGGGACGTCAGCGCCGCCAGTAAGTCGCCTACCGTTGCTCCGGACAGCTCCACGGAGTCTTTCTTTTCTACAAACTGTCGTAGAGGGGTGGGGATCAGAATCTTGGCCATGTATTACCTCGGATGTTGGAGTTCTTCCTGGACCGCCACCGTTTGGTCGGGATCAGGCAGGAAGCTATTTGCGTGGTGAAATTCACCCTTTTGAATCGATAGGACCACGAAAGAATACCAGGGACAGGAATTTTCGAGGTCGGTCTTGGAAAAGTAAGCGTCGCAATCTGGATGGGAGTGAAAAATACCTACCAGGTCCATGCCCTGACGCCGGGCTTCGGCGTCGGCTTTAATCAGGTCCTCGGGGCGCAATTGATAGAAAGCGCCCTGCGCACCCGCGAAGGCATTCTCAAGCGCTACAGCAACTTGGACGGCTTTTTGGTCGCCGTCCACCGAGCCCAGCATCGCTCCGCAACATTCGTTCGGGTAGGTAGTGCGCGCATGGGAAACCATTACATCCCATGCTGCCTGTTCAATCTTGATCATCCCAGAAATGCTCACTTAAATATTTGTCCGCGCCATCGCAAAGAATGGTCACAATCACGCCCGGCTCGCCACGCGCCACCAGTTCGGCTCCAATTTGATGCGCCGCGTGGAGATTTGCACCCGCCGAAACCCCGATGAGAATTCCTTCTTCCCGCGCTATCCTTCTTACCATACGATGCGCGTCCTCGGTCTCCAGCCACAAGTTTCCATCGACCAGCTTCTCGTCGTAAATGGCTGGGACGATGGCGGTTGGCATGTGCTTCAACCCCTCCAGACCGTGGAATCCGCTGGACGGTTGCGCCGAATAACATTTTACATGCGGCAAATCGTGACGGAGCCGCTTGGTGACGCCCATGCAAGTGCCGCTCGTCCCCAGGCAGGCCACAAAGTGCGTGATCTGGTGGTGGGTCTGCTCCATTATTTCTACGGCCGTAGTTTTATAGTGAGCCTGCCAGTTCGCCGGGTTGCCATATTGGTCCGGGTAGAAGTAGGCACCGGGATTCTCGGCGTAAACCGCTTTGCACTTCCGGATGGCACCATCGGAACCCTCGCCCGGATCGGTGAAGATAATCTCAGCGCCATAGGCTTTGAGAATCCGTTTCCGTTCGATGGAGGCGTTTTTGGGCAGGCACAGGAGTACACGGTACCCCTTCGCGGCAGCGATCATGGCGTAGGCAATGCCGGTGTTGCCGCTGGTGGCGTCGAGGATGATCTTGTCCTTGGTGAGCTTGCCGGAACGCTCGCCTTCATCGATCATATTGAGAGCAGGCCGGTCCTTCACCGAACCGCCCGGATTTCGGTATTCCGCCTTACCGTAAATCTCGACGCCTGGCAAATCCGCGCTCAACTTTCCCAGATAGACGAGCGGCGTGTTGCCGATCTGCGAAAGCAGCGAGGTCGCCGGAGGGCCGGAAGACACGCCGAGCGTAGTAGTAGCCAAGTTCATTTGGATGTCTTCATTCTATGAATCGCCGCAATTCCTGTCAACAATGGGATGTTTCGAATGGCGCCGCGGATTCAGGCGGCATTGCTAAAGTCGGTGCCGTGTTCCGATCTGCGATTTCGATTTTCAGGCAGGGGCGGTTCTATTCGCCCAGAGACCTTCGCTTTCGATTGCGTCGCCCGTAATCTCGCTGTGTCTCACGGGTAGGGTAACCGCAACGCTCTCGTGGAATTCGCCCGGGCCGGGCTTGGTGCAGGTTTGAATTGGCGACGCCAAAGGCCCTGCTATGACGGGCAGGGAGGCGCCTATCGGATCGGCTCAAGCAGGCGATGGCACCGCAGACGAAGGCCGATGTTCTGGCCGACTTCACTGCGTTGCAACAGGTGCCGCGCTACGCGAAGCTGAATTCGCCGTTAGCTCCTGGCAACTACCGGCTCAACGGGCGATTGCAGCGCAATAAGGAAGACGCGGAATCAGCGTCGCTGCCCATTCGCATCGGCTAGGGCTGGCTGGGCACGATCTTCGATTCCACCTGGAACTTCTGGTAGTTCAAATAGCGCACGGTCAGGCGCATCCGCAGCGGACCATTGCGAAATTGCAGGGTGTCGTCGGCATGGGTGTGGACCGGGAACCAGTGGCCGCCTACGTTCTCTCGAATAGTGGTGAAGTGCGGGAAGAGATTCTCGTGATCCGGATTCGTGCTATGGATTTGCGGGACAGCCTGCCCTTCGGTGCGGACGATAGAGTAGTCGCGCTTGTCGATCCAGAAATTGCCGTCGAACAGCCGCTGCCCTTGCAGGATCTGCCTTGGCCGCACTTGCATCACCCAGCAATCGACGTCGTCCACCGTCTCCTCGCCGCGAAATTTCGTTTCGTAAGCCCACAGCCTGTCTGTCGTAAAAAGAAAGGGCTGCACCTCCCGCAGGTCGCGGAAATCTTCTTCGGTCTGCTTCATGCGTTTCAGATTCATCAGCGGCTTGCCCACCATACGCTCGGTTCGCTCGCCTGATGGGGAAAAGATTACCTCACGGACTTCGCGATACTCGCCGGACCGGCCGCCGCGCGAATCCATTTCCTCTACCACCACGGACTGGCGGTAGGTGTAGTTGTTGCGCGCCGCTTCATTCTCGGCTTCGCGGTTGGCCACTTTGCGCCCCAGATCCAGAGGCGGATCGGCACCAATGGCCGGGGCCAGCAGCAGCCCGAATGATAAGATGAAGCGAATGCAGGAATCGCTACGCGGGTATTGCCTCACGCTCGCAGCCGTCTGGGTGGCATTTTGCATCGCGGCCCTCTTTTACGCACAACTCTACAATATCCCGGCGACCGTAGCACTGTCGGTCATCCCCGCGTTTCTGCTGGAAGTGGCCTTCTATCTCGCGACGGGAATGGAGCCTGTGCGCCGCCGCGTGGAGGCGTCCGCAGCGCCCGCGATGTTGGCCGCGCTTATGACCGTTAGCGCGGTGGTTCCCTATTGCATTGCGGCGTTGGGCACGGGAAGTTTCGAAGCACGATCGCTGGTGACGCTTCTGGTGCTCGCTGGCATCGCGTCGTTTTGGTATCTGTTCGCGGGCAGCCGGACGCTGGCCGACGTTGGATTTCTGGCCTTGATGGCCGCGGTCTACTTATCGAAAATCTTCAACACCATCTACATTACTCCGGCGCCGAAGGTCACACTCAGCATTCTGGGTGCAGCCATGTGGATTCGCATCGGCATGATGGCTTGCCTGTCTATCCGCAAGATGGGCGGCATCCACTTCGGCTTTATTCCCCGCTGGAAAGAGTGGAAAATCGGCGTCATTCACTATTTTGGCTTCCTGCCGTTCGGCTATTTTGTTGGGAACTACTTCGGACTTCTGCACCCTCAAACAGTGACGCCCGCTTCAAAAGCCCTGCTGCTGGTGATCGCAACGTTTCTGGGGACGCTCTGGGTGCTGGCGGCGATGGAAGAGTTCTTTTTCCGCGGCGTGCTGCAGCAAATGATCCGGCGCGAAACGAACGACGACTTTGTGGCCATCCTCATCACCGCCGTGATATTCGGATTGGCGCATCTGCCTTATGGGCACGCTTTTCCTAATTGGAAAATGGCTGTGATGGCGGGGATCCACGGCGTGGTTTTAGGGCACGCTTACTTGCAGGCGGGAAGCGTGCGAGCGCCGATGGTGACCCATGCGTTGGTAGTGACGACGTGGAAGGTATTCCTGGACTGATGCCTAAACATCACCTTCCACCCGCGATATGATGTTTATATGCGAACTACCCTGACTCTCGATCCCGATGTGGCACAAGATCTGAAGAAAAAGATTGAGACGGAACATGTCACGCTGAAAGAAGCGGTGAATTCCGCGTTACGGGCTGGATTGCGGATGCCTAAACTGAAGGAGAAGCCGTTCCAGGTGGAGCCTTTCCCCGCCAGCTTCCAACTTAATCCGGGTATCGACCCTGACAAGCTGAATCAATTTCTTGACGATTTGGAGGTGGAAGATTATCTTCGGAAGCAAAACCGATGATCATTCCAGACGTCAATCTTCTGCTGGATGCCTATAACCCGGCATCTCTTCGCCATTCCGCTGCCAGAGATTGGTGGAATCAAACTATGATTGGCCCACGGCCCATTGGATTGGCGTGGGTCACGATCCTGGGATTCATTCGGATTTCAACACATCGGAGAGCTTCGCTGAACCCGGTATTCCCCACGGAGGCCACCCGGCGGGTTAGCACCTGGCTGGAGAACCCGCGAGTGAGAATCATCGTTCCCGGTGAGCGCCACGCAAAACTTCTTTTTGGTCTATTGGAAGACTTAGGGACTGCCGGCAACCTAACCACGGACGCACATCTCGCCGCGCTCGCCATCGAATACCAGGCCGAAATCGCGTCCACCGACACCGACTTCGCGCGCTTCAAGGGTCTCCGCTGGTTCAATCCACTAAAAAGCTAGCCGCCGCACTACAATTAAGCATCCACGCTTGTCTGAGAAGTCATCACAACCACCGCCCGAAAACGTCCAATCCGCCGGCACCACCGCGGTCGTCGCTGAAAAACCGTCTGTAGCCCGTGACATCGCTAAGGTACTCGGAGCGAATCAAAAAGGTAACGGGTATATGCATGGCGGCGGCTTCATCGTGACGTGGGCCATCGGCCATCTGGTGGCCTTGGCGCAGCCGCACGAAATCCAACCGGAATGGAAAAGCTGGCGGCGGAACCTGTTGCCGATGCTCCCGCAAGAGTGGCCGCTGGTTGTCTACGATAAGACGAAAGACCAGTATGAGACGGTCCGCAAGATCATCACTTCGCCGAAGGTGGCCCGCATCGTCTGTGCAACCGACGCCGGGCGCGAAGGCGAACTGATCTTCCGTTACATTTACGAAGCGGCGCAGTCGAACAAACCGGTGCAGCGGCTCTGGATCTCCTCGCTGACACCCGATGCCATTCGCAAAGGCTTCGACCAACTGAAGGACGGGCACGAATACGACGGTCTTGGCGATGCGGCTCGGGGACGAAGCCGCGCTGACTGGTTAGTCGGGATGAACCTCTCCCGCGCCTACACGCTGGCTTTCGGCGAAGAGCTATCGGTGGGCCGCGTGCAGACCCCCACACTGGCGATGATTGTGGAGCGCGAACTCGCCGTCCGCCAATTCGTGCCCGAAGAGTACCGCGAAGTGGCCGTTACGTTTTCGCCCAGGGAATCGGCGGCGCAAAATGACCGCCCCAGCTATCAGGGCACATGGCACCGCCTGTTCAATAAAGAGAAAGAGACGCTGCAACAGGCAATGCGCTTGCCGGCTGCGAAGGATAATCACGAGGCCAAGGAAATTGTCGCGCGGGCCCGCGCCGGCGAGGCGCAAATTGCATCGCTGCAATCGGAGATGAAGCGCATGGGCCCGCCTCCGCTGTATGACCTTACCGAACTGCAGCGCCACGCGAACCGCCTCTATGGATTTAGTGCACAGAAGACGCTGGAGGTGGCGCAGGCGCTCTACGAAAAACACAAGCTACTGAGCTATCCGCGGACCGATAGCCGCCACCTCTCCCTGAGCGTTGCGGAAACGCTGCCCGCCATCGTTCGTAACATCAGCCCGCAATATGCAAAGCTCATCGCCGTTGGCACCGGACAACGGCCGCTGGGTCCGCGCTTTGTTGACGACTCCAAGATTACAGATCACCACGCGATCATCCCCACGATTACTTCGCCCGCAAAATCGAATATCTCGGAAGATGAGAAGCGTCTTTATGATCTGGTCTGTCGCCGCCTGCTCTCTGCCTGGCACGACGATTTCATTTCCGACGTCACTACCGTAATCACCACCATTACGAATCCCGGAATCGTGGACCACTACCATTCCACCGGCACGGTGGTGCGCCAGATAGGTTGGAAGGTTCTGGATATTGGAAGCGAAAGCAAGAAAAAGAGTAAGCCGAAAGAGGGTGCCGAGGAGACTACCGACGGCGCCGGACAAGTGCTGCCGGCAAGCCTTCAGGCCGATCAATTGCAGGATGTGCTGAAGGCGGATTCGGTTCTGAAGAAGACGCGGCCGCCCAAGCGCCTGACCGACGCAACGCTGCTAACCGCGATGCAGACAGCGGGCAAAACGCTGGACGAGAAAGAGCTGTCCGATGCGATGAAAGAATCCGGCCTGGGCACCCCGGCAACACGGGCCTCCATCATTGAAGTGCTCTTGAAACGCGGCTATGTTCAACGCCAAGGCAAGACTCTGGAAGCCACCGACAAAGGGATTCATCTGATCGAGGTGGTACACCCGGAGGTGAAAAGTCCGGCGATGACCGGGCAATGGGAAGCGTTTTTGAAGCGTATTGAACGCTGCAATGCCGAGTTGCCGCCATTCCTCAAAGGGATTGAGCAATACGTGCGCGACGTAGTGGGCAAGGTTGGCCAGCAGCCCCAACAGTTGGCCCCATCTTCAACAGCAACGCAGACAGCGCAAGAGCCCGTCCCGTTTCGCGAGATTACGGCAGAGCAACGCAAAGACCTTCCTGGCCTGCTGCATTCCGCCTTCGGCTTCGCGGAGTTCCGCACCAATCAGGAAGCCGTCTGCCGCGCGGTGGTGGAAGGCAAAGACGTCTTACTGGTGATGCCAACGGGCGCCGGAAAATCGCTCTGTTACCAACTGCCGGGCATCGCGCTGGGCGGCACCACGCTGGTGATCAGCCCGCTGATCGCGCTGATGGAAGATCAAGTGGCGAAGCTGAAAGAGCGCGGCTTTGCAGTGGAGCGCATCCACTCCGGCCGGGACCGCGCCGCATCCCGGCAAGCCTGCATCGACTATCTGCAAGGCAAGTTGCAGTTCTTGTTCATCGCGCCGGAACGGCTCCGCGTTCCAGGCTTCCCCGAAATGCTAGCCAAACGCAAGCCAGCGCTGGTGGCTGTGGACGAGGCACACTGCATCTCACAATGGGGACATGATTTCCGCCCCGATTACCGGACGCTTGGCCAGCATTTGCCTGCTCTGCGCCCGGCGCCGGTGATCGCACTGACGGCCACCGCTACGCCGTTGGTGCAGAACGATATCGCGGGGCAACTCGGACTGGGCCGCGATGGCCGATTCATTCATGGCTTTCGCCGCGACAACATCGCCATCGAAGTAGTAGAGACCGCGCAGAACGAACGCTTTCCGCTGGTGCGGGAGTTGCTCGAAGACGACGGCCGCCGGCCCGCCATTGTCTACGCACCCACCAGAGCCACCGCCGATGAACTGGCATCTGAATTGAAGGCGCACATGCCCACCGCTGCCTATCATGCCGGCCTCACCACCGCTGTGCGGCAACGTGTGCAGTCTGAGTTTCTGGAGGACAAGCTGCAAGTGATTGTCGCGACTGTGGCCTTCGGCATGGGTATCGACAAACCGAACATCAGGACTGTGATTCATACTGCTTTGCCCGGAAGCGTGGAGGCCTACTACCAGGAGATTGGCCGCGCGGGCCGCGACGGTTTGCCAGCGCGCGCGGTGTTGATGCACTCCTACGCGGATCGCCGCACGCACGACTATTTCTTCGGACGCGACTATCCGCAGGCGGTGGCACTCAGTCAAATCTTTGAGGCTTTGACGCAGGAACCGCAAACCAAGGAAGAACTGGGGAAAAGAGTCAGGCTCACGAACGAAGAGTTCGAAAAGGCGCTGGAAAAGCTATGGATTCACGGCGGCGCTATTGTGGACTTCGCCGAAAATGTCACCCGCGGTAATGAGAATTGGCGGGAGCCTTACAAGAGCCAGGCCGAACACAAATTCGCGCAACTGCAGCAAATACTGCGTTTTCCCGACACCAGCCGCTGCCGCATGTCCGTGTTGGTTTCCTATTTCGGAGATCATGCGGGCGCTCGCAAACCGTGCGGCATCTGCGACTTCTGTTCACCGGAAACATGCGAGGCGCAGCGCTTCCGTCCGGCTACTGCACAAGAGGAGGAGGTGGCGCGCGACGTCCTAGCCGAATTGCGAGACACCGACGGCCGCTCCACCGGCAAGCTTCATCTGGAAGTAGCTACTGGGAAGCGTCTGGAGAGAAACGAATTCGAGCAGATCCTGGGGGCCATGGCTCGCGCCGGATTGATCGATCTGCAAGAGGCCACATTCAACGCCGGCGGAAAAGAAATTCATTTCCGTAAGGCCCTGTTAACGGCGGAAGGGAAGAGTGCCGTTTCGGTCCGCCTCCTGATCAAAGATCAGATGGAGCGGAAGTCCGCAAAACGCAAGCGCGCGAAAGCCGCGCTTGCCTCCACTGCCGATCCCAAGGTGGAAGACGCGTTGCGCAAGTGGCGCCTTGTTGAAGCAAAAAAGCAAGGCGTGCCCGCGTTCCGCATCTTGTCCGACAAGACGCTGCTGTCTATCGCCAGCATCAGACCGGTGGACGAAGAAGAATTGCTTTCCATCTCCGGCGTCGGTGCGAAAGCGGTGGAACGATATGGCGCACAGATCCTGCGGATTACCTGTGTGGTATCTTAATCTCGCTTACCATGTTTAAATTTATTGTTGCCGCGCTGTTTCTTGCTCCGTTCACCACACACGCCGCCGACTGGCTGACTTTCGCGCATGATCCGCAGCGCACCGGATGGGCCGCCGAAGAGCGCACTATCGCTCCATCCAACATGAGCGATTTCGAGTTGAAGTGGAAGAGCAAGATGAAAAGCGAAAACTACAGCCTTTCCGCTTTGACCGCGCCGGTGGTTGCCGGGGCAGTTTCAACCGTCCATGGGATCAAGAATGTAGTCTACGTGGCGGGTGTCGACGGCAATGTTTTCGGTATTGAAACGGACACGGGAGAGCTTGCCTGGACCCGTAATATCCCCACGCACACCACCGCTAAAAAGTACGCCTACCAGGGAACTTTTCTGTGCCCGAACGGCATTACTGCTACTCCTGTGATCGACCGGCGCACCAACACGCTCTACGTGGTCTCGGGGGACGGCATGCTCTACGGCTTGGATTTGGGCACTGGCGCGTCCCGTTTCGCACCAATGCAATTCGTTACGCCGTTTTCAAAGATGCAGAGCCTGAATCTGGTGGACGATAAGATTTTCACCACGCTGGCGCAGGG
This sequence comes from Acidobacteriaceae bacterium, assembly GCA_025360145.1. GTDB lineage: Bacteria > Acidobacteriota > Terriglobia > Bryobacterales > Bryobacteraceae > JANXXV01. The sequence goes on along the minus strand of JANYCV010000179.1, from coordinate 6,263 downwards.
CTGCGGCGCGGCACTATCGGGAATTTACTCCATCGATATCAAGAACCCGCATCATCCGGTGGTGCGGCAGGCGCTGCTTTCCAACACCAATACGGCGGGCCTGTGGGGCAGGGGCGGGGCGGTGATTGGCAATGGGCGAGTGTATGGAAACACCGCCGACGGCAAGTTCGATACGATTGCCGGCGACTACTCAAATACCGTGATAGCCGCATCGGTAAGCGATCTCGATGTGGTGGACTATTACCTTCCTCCAAACTGGGTTTATCTCGATAAGAAGGATCTGGACCTTGGCGCGGGCAGCCCGGTATTCTTCGGAATGGGCGGGCGAAATTTACTCGCCAGCGCTTCCAAGGAAGCAGTAATCTACCTGCTGGATGCGGATTCACTTGGCGGCAAAGATCATCAGACGTCTCTCTATTCATCGCCGAAACTAGGCAACGGCGACGACCAGTGCTGCTCCGGCCTTGGGATCTGGGGTGCCATGTCTACCGCCCGCGATAGCGACGGGAAAACGTGGCTGTTCGCGCCCATGGGCGGTCCGCCGGTGAAGGGTTTGCAGTTTCCGATTACGAATGGCGAGACGCCACACGGCAGTATCATGGCCTTCCGAGTATTGGAGGATTTGAAAACGCAGAAGCCGGTGCTGGAGCCGGCATGGATTTCGGGCGACTTCAATATTCCCGATCCACCGATCATCGTCAACGGCGTAGTGTTCGCACTGGCTACCGGAGAGAACGCGGTGCAAAAAGGCGGTGCGGAAAAGCGCCTTCTCAACACCCAACCAGCGATACTGCGCGCGCTGGATGCCAAGACAGGCAAGGAACTTTTCAATAGCGGCACTGCGTTTGAGACTTGGGTGCATTTCAGCGGCCTGGCCGTTTCTGACGGCCGCGTATTTGCCGTGGATCACAATTCCAATGTTTATTGTTTTGGACTGAAGGCGAAGACGAACTAATCCCTTCAGCCTAAATCCGGCAGTTGGAGCCGCCCGGAACCGGATAGTTCTTTAGCCCATAAGCAGTTGCAAGGGAATCAGGTATCACCAGAACTGCGAAGCTGTTGAAATTCTGGGCTATTTCAACGGCTTGGCACGATCCGCTGGATTTGAACTGCCGGATTTAGGTTCAGATGTTGTCGCCAGACGGGCGTGGACGCGGTCCGGAAGGCACCGCATGAGCGTTTACTGAAAGCCCAATCTCTGCGTTAGGGTGCATTGCACCCCACGCCAGTCGAAACATTGATGCCTCATAATGTCCTTAAGTGAACGCCTATTGGGTGCCGCCGTCCGCTAGGCCAATAGCTCTTTCACTACATTGCCGTGTACGTCTGTTAGCCGGAAGTTACGGCCAGCATAGCGGTAGGTCAGGCGCAGGTGATCCATGCCTAAAAGGTGCAGCATGGTCGCGTGCAGATCGTGAAAGTGTACCTTGTTTTCCACTGCGTAGTAGCCGTAATCGTCTGTTGCGCCGAAACGGAAGCCGGGCTTTACGCCCGCTCCTGCAAGCCACATAGTAAAGCCTTGCGGATTGTGGTCGCGACCGTCGTTGCCCTGTGATGTGGGTGTGCGGCCGAACTCGCCGCCCCATACGATCAGCGTGTCTTTCAATAGTCCGCGGGCCTTCATGTCCTTCAGGAATCCAGCGATTGGCTGATCCACTTCGCCTGCGTTCCGTTCATGATCTTCGCGCAAACGGTCATGCTGATCCCATTTATAGCTGTGCGTTACCTGCACGAATCGCACGCCACGTTCGCAAAAACGGCGGGCCATCAGGCACTGGCGGCCGAAGTTCTCAGTGCGGGGATTATCCAGGCCGTAAAGCTTCCGGGTGGCCGCAGTTTCTTTTGAAAGATCCTGTAGTTCAGGCGCCGCCGTCTGCATGCGGAACGCGAGTTCGAACGAGTTGATGCGGCCTTCCAGCGCAGCATCCGGACCGGTATGTTGCATCTGTTCGCGGCTCATTTCCTGAGCGAAGTCGAGTTCCAGGCGCTGCACGTCGCGCGGTGTTTCGGTATTGGTGATGAATGGAATCTTAGCGTTTTCCGAACCGACTCCGGCGTTGCCGATGGGAGTACCCTGAAAGGCTGCGGGCAGAAACGCGGAGCTCCAGTTATTCGCGCCGCCGTGTGTAAGCGTGGGGCAGATGGTTATGAAGCCCGGCAGATTTTGGTTTTCCGTTCCCAGCCCGTAGGTAACCCAGGAACCCATACTGGGCCGGACGAAGGTATCGCTGCCAGTGTGAAGTTCCAGCAGCGCGCCGCCATGCCGCGAATTGGAGCCCACCATGGAATTGATCATGCACAGATCGTCAACGCATTCGGCGACGTGCGGAAACAGACTGCTGACCCACATCCCGCTCTGGCCGTATTGCTTGAACGTCCACGGCGAGCGCAGCAGGTTACCGGTTTCGCTGGAGACTACGCGCGGCTTGGCGAATGGCAGTGGTTTACCACTGTCGCGATTGAGCAGCGGCTTGTAGTCGAAAGTGTCCACCTGCGATGGGCCGCCGTGCATGAACAGGAACACTACCCGCTTGGCCTTCGGCGCGAAGTGCGGCTCGTGCGGCGCAAGCGGATTGTCTTTGGCGAGCGCTTCCTGCCCCAGCAAGGCCGAGAGCGCCAGGCTGCCGAAGCCGGCACTCGAGGTGCGCAACATTTCGCGCCGGGATGGCCGTTTTCCGATATTGTTCCAATGATTGTTCATGTTCGTCTAATCCACGTAACTGAATTCGTTCGCCGACATCAGCGCCTTACAGAAACTTTGCCATACTTTCACTTCACGGGCTTTCGGATCTGCTTCGTGCGGCGCGTATACCTGATTGGCTTTGGTAAGGAACGCCAGGCTGCGCGCACGATCGTCCAAGCTTGGCGGACGTCCGAAGGCGCGCTCGAACGCAGCGGCGATTCGTTCGCTTGGGTCTACGGACTGAACTATCAGCAGTTCGGCCAGCTTGCGGCTGGTCCTTAGCACCGGGGACCCATTCATCAGGAACAGTGCCTGTGGAGCAACGATGGTGGATGGCCGGTCGCCGTTGATCACGCTGGGATCGCCGAAGTCGAACGCCTGAAAAACGTCGTAAAGCGAGCTGCGCACCACCGGCATGTAGACGGCGCGGCGTGGCGAATCGTAATCTGTGGTATCCCGATTCGAAGTGCTGGTGACGTATTCCCTGTCTTTGAATTTCAACATGGTGCCGCCCATGGTTTCATCCAACTGGCCGCTTACGGCATATAGCGCATCGCGGATCTCTTCGGCTTCCAAACGGCGCCGGTTCACGCGCCAAAGCAGCCGGTCTTCCGGGTCAGCGCTGATTGCCTTTTCGTCCGTTTTCGCACTCATCTGATATGCGCTAGAGAGCATCATCGTCCGGTGCATTTGTTTGACAGACCATCCGGAGGAGACAAAGCGCCGCGCCAGCCAGTCGAGCAAGTTTTGATTGGACGGCATCTCGCCCAAACGCCCGAAGTTGTCCACGGTGGCCACTATGCCGGTACCGAAATGCCATCGCCAGATCCGATTCACCATCACGCGGCTGGTGAGTGGATGATTGGGTTCGGTTAGCCAGTTGGCAAACTCAAGACGGCCGCTATGGTCCGGCGGGATGCTTGGCTGGTTGTCGATCAAGACGGCGCTGAGAAACCGCCGCGGCACTTCTTCGCCCAGCGTCAGGTGGCTACCGCGCAGGTGGATACGGCAGTTGGCAATCGTCCCCTCGGTGACTCCCATCGCTAGCGGGTAGATGGGCTTGTCTTTTTCGAGCTGCTTTAAATCCGCTTCCAGCTTCTTCACTTGGGCGGCGATCGGGGCGGGATAGAACGGTGTGGCATTCGGAGGCCCCGCGAAGGGGCCGAATTTGTCGTAGAGAACTTCCTTCAGCAGCTTCTGCCGATCGCTTAGCTTTTCGGCGCGATCGGCTTCGTCGAATGCCCGCTGATACGTCGCGGCCAACTGCAAAGTATCAGCCGCGGCAGCTTGGTGCCAGTCGCGCATGACGGAGTTGGGATCTTCCTTCGTGCGGCGCAAAAAGTCAGCCCATTGGGACAGGAACTCGGGGTTCAATTGCAGTTTGCGTGCAAGCTGCTGCGCGGTCTGGGGTGGCTTGGCGCTGGTGTAGGGCACCAGCAAAAACTTGTCGGTTTCCGGAAAGAAGTTGATGGGCCGCTCCAGCCGGATGGTGTTCTTGCCGGCTGCGAATGCGAAGACGCCTGCGACGGTCCACGTATCGGGAGTGGAGGTTCCGGTGGCCGCGGCTATTGCCTGCGACTTCATCAATTCGCCATTAATGTAGACGGCGACCGGGCGCGCCTCGGGCGAACAATAGTGAAATTCGAGTTGATAGAAGCCGCCGCGTGGGACGTCGAACGCAAACTCTTTTTCGTGGATGAAAGCATGGTCGAGCTCGATTGCACCAGGGCCGGTGGCGTGGTTCAGTTTCACGTCGCCGCTACGCATCAGTTCCGCACCGCTGATCATATACGCGGCCACTTTGCCCCTCGCCGCAGTCTGCAAATCTTTGTTCGCCGGCTTGGTGATGGCTTCCACCTCTTTCCGCTTGTCTTCCATCCGCTTCTCATGAGAGCGCAGTTTTTCGCGATCCTCATTTGGGGCTAGAACATGTTCCTGCCAGCGCGCCACCACCTTAAAGTTTTCCATGGTCTTGCTGCTGCGAAAGATGCCGGCCAGCGAGTAGTAGTCCGCGGTTGGAATCGGATCGAATTTATGGTCGTGGCAGCGGGCGCAACCCACCGTGAGCCCCATCAAGGCGCGTGCGGTGGTGTCTACCTGTTCGTCCACGATGTCCATTTCCATCTTCGTCGGGTCGTCTTCGGCCAGCATTTTCGCACCCAGGGAGAGGAAGCCGGTGGCGGTCAGCCGGTCGTAATTGGCGGTTGCATCGGTGTTTTTCGGAAGCAAGTCGCCGGCGAGTTGTTCTTGAACGAACTGGTTGTACGGTTTGTCTTGATTGAACGCTTTGATGACGTAATCGCGATAGCGCCAGGCGTTGACGAAGACAAGGTTTTCGTCAAGACCATTGGAATCGCTGTAGCGGGCTACATCCAGCCAGTGACGTCCCCATCGTTCGCCATAGCGCGGAGAGGCCAGCAGACGATCAATCACTTTGGCGAATGCCTTCGGGGAGTCGTCTTTCAAAAAGCGATGGATCTCATCCGGCGTGGGTGGCAGTCCAGTCAGATCGTAGGTGGCGCGGCGGATGAGTGTCCGCTTATCGGCAGGCGGAGCCGGCTGCAAGCCTTTTGCTTCCAGCGCTGCCAGCAGGAAGCTGTCGACTTCGTTCCTGATCCATGTCTTATCCTTGACGGTGGGAACCGCCGGATCTCGCACGGAGGAGAGTGACCAGAACTTCGCGGCGGGCGCGGCGGTTGTCATTACAGGGGCGGTGATGCCCCACGGCGCGCCCATTTTCACCCACTCCGTCAGTACAGCCACGTCCGCGTCCCGCAGCTTGCCGCCCGGCGGCATCTTCAATGCTCCTTCATGACGGATCGATTTGATCAGCAGGCTTTCGGTGCTGCCTGGAACCACCGCCGGTCCGCGCGTCCCGCCTTTCAAGATTCCGTCGCGATTGTCGAGCCGCAGTTGTCCCATCACGGGTTGGCTGGCGGCCGAGTGGCACCCGTAACAGCGCTCGGCCAGTATGGGCCGCACTTGTTTTTCGAAAAACTCGAAAGGCGCAGGAATCTGGGCTTGCCCCAATGCCCCGAAGGTGAGAATCAGAATAGCGCGCATCATCATGCTGCGGCTATGCTATCGCAATTTCCCGTTATGATGGGGTTAGTGAGACTTCTCGCCTGCTTCATTGCCCTGTTTTCGCTAGCCTGCAATACCAAGACAACCAACATGGAAAAAGCCAAGCCTACGCCGGATGAGCGCCAAGACCTGCATTCGTACTCAAACCCCGAACAGATTCGCGTAACCGACGTGGCGCTGGATTTGGAAGTTTTGTTTCCGCAGAAAGTGTTGAAAGGGACCGCAACGCTAACCGTGGAAAGATCCGCGAAGGACAAAGTCGAGCCGATCATCCTGGACACGCGCAGCCTGGACATCGAAAAAGTGGAAAGTTCCGCGGATGGCAAAACCTTCGCGGATGCGAAGTTCACCGTGGGGCAGAACGATCCGATTCTGGGCGCGCCGCTCACCATTGATCTGCCGTCGTCCGTGGCTGCCGTTCGCATCCAGTATGCGAGCCGTCCGGAAGCTTCCGGCCTGCAATGGCTGACGCCCGCGCAGACCGCCGGCAAAAAGT
>JANYCV010000121.1 GCA_025360145.1 Acidobacteriaceae bacterium | reverse complement strand
CCGGCATTTATCCTCACCGGCGAGAGGCCGAAGGCCGATGCGGAACCCCGCGACGAGTTGGGCCGCATGATTACCTCGCATCCGCAGTTTGCGCGTGCGACGGCGAATATATTCTGGTCGCGGATGATGTCCTTCGGAATTGTGGAGCCATTCGATGAGTTAGATCTGGCACGGCAAGACCCGAAGAATCTGCCGGCCGGATGGCAGTTGCAGCCTTCTCATCCGGAATTGCTGAACGCGCTGGCGGATGAGTTCCGCAAGAACAACTACAGAATCCGCCGTCTGTTGAGTGTGATTTGCCGGTCGAATGCATATCAGCTTTCGGCGCGCTTTGACGGCGAGTGGAAAGACAGCTATACGAAATACTATGCGCGAAAATATGTCCGGCAACTTTCGGCGGAAGAGCTACACGACGCCATTACCATTGCGACCAGCCGGCCGGCCAGCTTTGTGTATGGCGGCGATAAAACCGGTCCGAAGATGGGCATGGCGATGCAACTCAGCGGTCCCGCGGGCGGCGGCGATGTGAAGTATTTCATGCAAACGTTCGGGCAATCGAACCGCAGCAATCCGCCACGAAATCCAACTGGATCTCCATTACAACCGCTGTTGCTGATGCAGTCCCCTGTGGTGAACGATCGTGTGCTGGCGGCGAAGGACAGTCGCGTGCAGCGACTGCTGGACACCTACAAAGACAACAACGCGCGGGTTGTAGATGAGTTATTCCTGGCGACGCTTTCACGCATGCCTTCGAAGCCCGAGAAAGAGGTGGCGCTGCAGGCTATGGAACAGGACCGCACGCGCGGGGCGCAGAATCTGCAATGGGCGCTGATCAATCAAGTGGAATTTGTGTTCAATTATTGAGGCTCTGACGATGACACACCGAACCGTTGCCGATGTAACGCGCAGCAGGCGCGATCTGTTAAAGATTGGTGGACTGGGATTGCTTGGGGCATCGGTGGATGCCGTGTGGCCGCTGCAATTACGCGCCGGTGAGAGAAAAGTGAAACCTCGGGGCACGGCTCGGAACGTCATCTTCTATGAGATCTCCGGCGCGATCAGCCACGTGGAAGGATTCGATTTCAAGGAGACGGCGGGGACTCCGAAGGATCTGGATGTTCACCGGCTGAATTCGGATCTGCAGCTTTCGCGGCTACTGTTTCCCCGGCTGGAAAAGCAGATGGACAAGCTGGCCATCGTGCGTTCCATGATGAGCCATGAGGAAGTCCATTTTCGAGGGCAGTATTATCAGCAGACCGGGCGGCAGATGAATCTTGCCTTTGCCCGCGAGATTCCATCCATTGGGTCAGTGATTGCGATGGAGCTCGAACAGCGCCGGAGGGCGGCGGATACCTTTCCCACGTACATGTCGTTCTATTTGGAGAAGGGCGCGGCGGGTGCGCTTTCGACGGGCTTTCTACCGCCGCGGTTTTCGGTGGTGGACATCAATCCGGAATCCGCGGTGAAGGGTGGCGCGTTGGATGAAAAGGCCGTGGAACTTCTGGAAGAGCGCTGGCGGCTGCTTCGCGAATTGCGGGAATCGCGTGTGATCCGGCCGGCGTCACTGGGGCGGGACATGGCGGGTTATGAAGACCACTATGAGACGGCGCACCGGCTAATTTCCGATTCGCGCTGGCCGGCCGCCTTTAAGATAGCGGAAGAGGACCGGAAGCGCTACGGCAACAATCCCGTGGGTATTTCCTGCATCCTGGCGCGTAACGTATTGGCGCAGGACGCGGGCACGCACTATATTCATATCTGCCATCCGGGCTGGGATCATCACGTACAGATTTGGGACAGGAAGGCCAGCTCGAATCACTACGGATTGTGTGCGGAATTCGACCCGGCATTCTCCAGCTTGCTGGAAGATCTGGCGGCGACGAAATCGAAGTCCGACCCATCGAAGACGCTGCTGGATGAAACGCTGGTGGTTTGCATGAGCGAGTTCGGACGCACGGCCGGCGCGCTGAACAACATGGCCGGACGCGATCATTACAACAAGTGCTTCCCTGCACTGTTTGCGGGCGCGGGCGTGAAGGGCGGAACAGTTTTGGGGCGCACCGACGCCGACGGCGTGAAGTGCCTGGAAACGGGATGGGGCCACAAAGAACAGCCCCGGATGGAAAACATAACAGCCACGATGTACTCCGCGCTGGGCATCGATTGGAGCAAGGAGATTCACAATACTCCCTCCGGACGGACGTATGCGTATGTGGATCCCCTGGGCCCGAACGGCTTTATACCGACGAATGACATTTCGACTATTTACGGCTAGCCTGCTCTGCTGGTTGTCAGTCGGGATCGCCGTTGCCGCCGAGCCTGGCATGGTTTTCATTCCAGCCGGCGACTACCTGCGGGGACGTTCCCATACTTTGCCGGACGATGGACTGAAGTGGGTCCCCGAATTGATGAAGGACGACCGTCCGGTGCGGCGTGTCTTCGTGGATGCTTTTTACCTGGACGCGCATGAGACGACCAACGAGGAGTATGCGGCGTTTGTGAAGGCGGCGCATCATCGAGCGCCGTACAACTGGCCGCGGGGTGTGTATGCTGAAGGGAAAGGGAAGCTGCCTGTGGTGGACGTGAGTTGGGACGATGCGGCGGCGTATGCGAAGTGGGCCGGGAAGCGGTTGCCATCTGAGGCGGAATGGGAGCGGGCGGCACGGGGAATCGGGGAAGGCGCGAAGTATCCCTGGGGGAATCGCGAGCCTGCGAAAACCGATGCGCGCTTCGATGTTCCCGATGGCCCGGGTGAGGTGGGGAAGTTCGCGC
>JANYCV010000066.1 GCA_025360145.1 Acidobacteriaceae bacterium | reverse complement strand
GGGCTGCATGAACATCAAACGCATTCTAGGCATCGACACTTTACAGCAGAAGTACGCCTACTCCTCCGATCCAAGCTTCGGCTACACCTCCACTCAGAAAATTCCAGATAGCTGGGTGCCCACTACCTGCGGATACTGCTCGGTCGGCTGCGGCATGCTGATTGGCGTCAAGGACGGCAAGGCGATCACGGTTCGCGGTGATGAGGATCATCCGGTGAACCACGGCAAGCTCTGCCCAAAGGGGCTTTCCGAACACTACATGATCGAGGCCGACACGCGAGCCAGGTACCCGATGCTCCGCGAGAACGGCAAGCTCGCCCGCGTCAGTTGGGACACTGCGCTCTCCACAATGGTGGAAAAGTTCACCGCCGTGCAAGCCAAGTACGGCAAAGACGCCCTCGGCATCATCGGCACCGGGCAGTTGGTCACCGAGGAATTCTACACTCTCGGCAAGCTGGCGCAAATCGGTTTCGGCACCAAGAACTATTGCGGCAACACGACGCTCTGCATGGCCAGCGCCGTGGCCGGATACAAGCGAACGTTCGGCGGCGACGGACCTCCCGGCGCCTACGAAGACCTGGAGAAGGCCGACGTGATTCTGCTGATCGGCGCCAACATCGCCGATAACCATCCGATCCTCTGTCAGCGCCTGGAAAAAAACACTCACAAGACGCTCATTGTCGCCGACCCGCGGGTGACCAAGACCGCGATGATGGCCGATGTCTTCCTGCCCGTGAAGCCGCGCTCCGATATCGCGCTGCTAAACGGCATGATGCACATCCTGATCCGCGCCGGCCTGATCGATCACGATTACATCGCCAAACACACCACCGGCTTTGAGGAGTTGAAGGCCTCACTCGACAAGTACACGCCGGAGCACGTGTCGACACTCACCGGCCTAAGCCAGGAACTGATCTACAAGACGGCACTGCTCTACGGCCGGGCCAAGGCTGCGTTCATCGGATGGACGATGGGCGTGAACCACTCCACGCAAGGCGCGGAAACGGTAAACGCGATCAACAATCTGGCACTGATCACCGGGAACATCGGCCGCGAAGGCGCATCGCCGTTCAGCATCACCGGACAGTGCAATGCGATGGGCACCCGCGAAACCGGTTGCACCTCCGGACTCCCCGGGTACCGGAAGTTTGAAAGCCCGGAGGACCGGCAGCAGATCGCGGGCTTCTGGAACGTGGATGTCTCGCGGATCCCCACCTCGCGCGGCTTAGCGTACCCGGACATCATCGAAGGCGCTGTAGGCAAAAAGATCCGCGCGCTGTGGATTATCGCCACCAACCCCGTGGTGTCCTATCCGAACTTCGCAGTGTTGAAGCAGGCGTTTGAGAATCTGGAGTTCCTCGTCGTTCAGGATGGCTTCCATCCCACGCCCACCACCGAATACGCCCACTTGATTCTGCCCGCCGCCATTTGGGGAGAGAAAGAGGGCACCTACACCAACTCCGAGCGCCGCGTCAGCAAAGTGAACAAGGCAGTGGAACCTCCCGGCGAAGCAAAGACGGATTTCGACATATTCCTTGCCATCGCCGACAAGCTTGGCTGCAAGGATGAGCTTTACCCGCAGTGGACCGGACCTCGCGATGCCTTCGACGAATGGCGGCGCGTATCGAAAGGCCGCCCTTGCGACTACTCGGGCATGACGTACGAACTGATTGAACAGCACGGCGGCTTGCAGTGGCCGTTTCCGGAAGGGGCTGTGCCATCGGTGACGCGCATGTACGAAGACGGCAAATTCCAAACACCGGATGGCAAGGCGAGACTGCTGCCCATCGAATGGGAACCGTTTCCGGATCAACCAGGAAAGCACTTTCCCTTCGTCTTCAATACCGGCCGCACGGTGGAACACTGGCACACGCGGACCAAGACGGGCAAAGTGCCGATCCTGGAAGGCATGTCTCCGCGGGCCTGGCTTGAGATGAATCCGCGCGATGCCAAGCGGCTGGAACTGAAGCCGCACGACAAAGTGGACATCATCTCAAAGCGCAACCGCGTGAGCGGCGTGGAATTGCGCATCACCGAGATCGTGGCGCCCGGTCAGGTCTTCATGCCGTTCCACTTCGCCGAAACGAATTCAAATCTGATTACGCAAAGCGCGTTCGATCCGATTTCGCGCGAACCCAATTACAAACAGTGCGCGGTACGGGTTGAGAAAACGGGAGCGACTCTATGAAGCAGTTGATTGTCATCGGAAACGGCATGGCCGGAGTGGCCTGCATCGAACAGATCCTGAAGCATCAGCCGGCGTTCGAGATCACGGTATTCGGCGATGAAACGCACGTCAATTACAATCGCATTCTTCTCTCCTCCGTGCTTGCCGGCGAGAAGAGCCTGGACGATATTACGCTGAACGGTCTCGACTGGTATCAGCAGAATAACATCGGCCTGCAACTAGGAGTCCGGATCGTCGACATCGACCCGGAAGGCATGACTGTCACCGGCGACGACGGCAGCATCACCCCGTACGACAAGCTGCTGATCGCCACGGGGAGCAGCGCATTTATCCCGCAGATTCCGGGCGTCAACAAGAAGAACGTCTTCACCTTCCGCAGCCTGGACGACACCAAAGGTCTGATTGAGCGCTCGCGGCCAGGCATGAAAGCAACGGTGATCGGCGGCGGTCTTCTCGGCCTGGAAGCGGCTCGGGGACTGCAGGTACAGGGTTGCGATGTGACGGTGGTGCACCTGATGGGCACGCTGATGGACAAACAACTCGACGCCACCGGAGGCGCTTACCTCAAGAGCAAAATGGAACGGCTCGGCGTGCGCGTGCTGTGCGGCAAATCGACTCGAGCGTTGCTCGGCAACGGCAAGGTGGAAGGGCTGGAATTCATCGACGGCGAAACCATCGATTCGGAACTGGTCGTCATCGCCGCCGGCATTCGCCCGAACGTGGACCTCGGCCGCAAGGCGGGCCTGGAGATCAATCGCGGGATCGTGGTCAACGATCATATGGAGACTTCGCACCCGGATATTTTCGCCGTAGGCGAGTGTGTGGAGCATCGCGGCACCATCTACGGGCTGGTTGCGCCACTCTACGAGCAGGGCAAGATTCTTGCGGCGACGATCACCGGCAACAAGGGCCCCACCTATGAGGGGACGGTGCTGGCGGCGAAGCTGAAGGTGATGGGCGTGGATGTATTCTCCGCCGGAGACTACGACGAACACTCAGTGCCGGACACGGAAGTGGTGCGCTACGAGGACGCGGCCCTTGGCATCTACAAGAAGCTGACCTTGCGGGAAGGCAGGCTGGCGGGCGTGATTCTAGTGGGCGATACCTCCGACAGCAGCCGTTACATGGAATGGCTGCGTGCGCGAACGGACCTGACGGCGATGCGCCGGAGCCTGCTGTTCCCCGAGCCGGCAGGCGCGGCCGGCGACCCCGGTGCGGGCGTTGCGGCAATGGCCGACGGCGAGATCGTTTGCGGATGCCTCGGCGTTACCAAAGGCACCATCATCTCGGCGATTCATGAAAAGGGCATCAATACATTCGCACAGTTGAAGGAGTGTACGCGCGCTTCCACCGGTTGCGGCAGTTGCGCCGGGATGTGCCAGTCGCTGCTGAAGGCCGTGGCCCCGGAGTTTGAAGAAGAGACGAAAAAAGTGCTCTGCCGTTGCCTTCCGTTTTCACAGGAAAACCTGCGCGAGATTGCAAAGACCCAACGGCTGAAATCCGTCCAGGACATTCTGGATATCTACGGCAACGGAATCGGCTGCGAAATCTGTAAACCGGCGCTCAGCTACATGGTGGATGTGATCTGGTGTGGCGATCACGAAGAGGATCGCTCGGCGCGATTTATCAACGATCGCGTTCACGCCAATATTCAGAAGGACGGAACGTTCTCAGTAATTCCGCGCATTCGCGGCGGCGTCACTTCAGCGGCGGAACTGCGCAAGATTGCCGACGTAGCCGACAAGTACAACGTCCCGATGGTGAAGATCACCGGAAGCCAGCGCATCGATTTACTTGGTGTGAAAAAAGAGGATCTGCCGAAGATGTGGGCGGATCTGGGAATGATTTCCGGACAAGGCTACGCAAAAGGCGTGCGTATGGTGAAGACCTGCGTGGGCACGGACTTCTGCCGTTTCGGAACACAGGATTCCACGGCGGCGGGAATTGAACTGGAGGCACGGCTGGAGAATCTGTTCACGCCCCACAAAGTAAAAATGGCCACCGTGGGATGCCCGCGCAATTGCGCAGAGGCAACGGTGAAAGACATCGGCATGGTGGGCCAGGAAGGAAGCTGGCAGGTGGTGGTGGGCGGCGCTGCCGGCAAGAGCGTCAGAAAGGCCGATCTGCTGATCACCGCGGAGACCACGCCGGAGGCCATCGAAGCCTGCGAGCTCTTTTTCCAATACTACCGGGAGAACGGCAACTATCTGGAGCGGACCTACGATTTTGTCGAACGCCTCGGGATGGAGAAGATTCGCAAGGAAACCGTGTATGCGCCAGAGCCCCAGCGCGAGAAACTGCTGGCCCGGTTGAGAAAGGCGAAGGCGCTTTCCAAAGACGCATGGCTTGAGCGGGACACGCCTGTGAGCCCGACACAGTTCGTACAAATTCAACCAATGGAGGCCGTACTGGCATGAGCTGGATCAAAATCACAGAAGTCGAAAATATCCCCGTGCGCGAAGGACGATCGGTGAAGATCGATCGAAATGAGATCGCCGTCTTCAATCTGGGAGACCGGTTTGCAGCGATCGAAAATCGCTGCCCCCATAGCGGGGGTCCGCTGTGTGACGGCATCGTGAGTGGAGCTACGGTGATCTGTCCGCTGCACGGCTGGAAGGTTTGCCTGGACACCGGGGACATTCTGAGACCGCAGGTTTCGGTCCGGGTGGAAGTCTATCCGGTTCGCGTTGAGAATGGCGTGCTGGAGGTGGATGTGCCCGAACGGCAACCGATGGAAGATCGCAGCGGGGTGGCGGCATGACATTCAGTGGATTCCGGAAGGCTGGACACACGCCGACTCTGTTGGCATCGTTTCTCTATTTCGACGTCAGCTTCATGGTCTGGGTGATACTTGGACCGCTGGGCCCGTTCATCGGCGACGCGCTGAAACTCACTGCGACGCAGAAGGGCTTTCTGATCGCACTGCCGCTGCTGGCCGGTTCGTTCTTTCGTCCGATCATGGGGCTGCTTGCCGACCGCATCGGCGGACGCAAGACCGGGCTGATCGGGCTTACACTCACGCTGATTCCGCTGATTGTTGGGTGGCAGTTTGCCAGCACGCTGACCCACTTCCATTTGATTGGGCTGATGCTGGGCGTGGCCGGCGCCAGTTTCGCGGTGGCTCTGCCACTGGCCAGCCGCTGGTATCCGCCGGAGTATCAGGGCATGGTAATGGGCATCGCGGGTGCGGGAAATTCGGGCACGCTGCTGGCCACGCTGTTTGCGCCGCGTATCGCCAACGCGCTGGGATTTCACAGCGTCTTTGCGATTGCGCTAATTCCAGTATGCCTGGTGATGGCTGCCTTTGCGCTGCTGGCCAAGGACAGCCCGAAGCACGCGGCCGTCAGCAAGTGGAGCGACTACGCCGAAGTGCTGCGTGAGAAAGACACCGGCTGGTTTTGCATGATGTACTGCATCACGTTTGGAAGTTTCGTCGGACTGGCAAGTTTCCTGACAGTCTTCTTCCACGACCAGTACGGGCTGGCGAAAGTGGCGGCCGGCGATTTCACGACGTTTGCGGTGCTGTCGGGCAGTTTTCTACGCCCTGTCGGAGGCATGATCTCCGACCGCATCGGTGGATATAAACTGCTGCTCGTCCTGATGGCCGGCATCAGCTTGTGTCTGGGCGCAATCGGGTTTGTTCCGCCGGTGAACATGGCGTTGCTGTTGCTGGTTCTTGCGATGGGGATGCTCGGTATGGGTAACGGAGCGGTGTTCCAGATGCTGCCGCAACGTTTTCCCACACGCGTCGGAATTCTGACGGGCATCGTTGGCGCGGCAGGAGGGGTGGGTGGATTTCTCTTACCGTCCATGCTCGGCGCTATCAAGGATCGCACCGGCCAATATGGCATTGGATTCGGCATCTGCGCGTTCACCATCTTTGCGGGGGCTCTGGTGCTGCTCCACCTGGGGCATGGGTGGCTGGCATCGTGGGGCGCTAAACCGGCGGATCGTGCCGGGCTTTTCTCGTACCGCGGTTTCAGCAGACCTCAATCGGACGCCACCGATCTGGCAGCGTAGCCGTCACGCCAACCTACAATGGATTTCAGGAGACGGAAGACGATGAGGAGAGTTGCGTTCCTGGCAGCCGTTGTCTGCCTGCGCATAAACGCCCAACAAGTTGCGGGTTCCAAGCAAGCGTTTGTTCCGTCGGATCAATTGAACGATCAACTACCCAAATGGCTGCGCTTCAGCGGCGAGTACCGGATGCGCATGGAAAGCTTCAGCGGCCCCGGATTCAAAGGCGATTCGTCCGATCTATACTTTTTGAATCGATTCCGGTTCAACATGAAGGTGCAGCCGGTGAGCTGGTTGAAATTTCAATTCCAGGCACAGGACGCGCGGGTGTGGGGAAAGAATCAGAACCCCGCAGCGGCGCCGTATCAGGACCGGCTGGACCTCCGCCTGGCATATGTGGAAGCCGGTGATATTGAGAAGAAGTCTTTTGGATTCCGCGGCGGCCGTCAGGAACTGGCGTTTGGCGAGCAGCGTCTTGTAGGGAACTCGAACTGGATCAATGCGGCGCGCGCGTTCGACGCGGTGAGAGGAACCGTGCGGCACAATGGCTTTCGCCTGGACGCCTTTGCCGCCACGGTTGTCAACGCAAAAGACGGCGAGTTCAACGAACATACGGCGGGAAACAATCTGCATGGACTGTACGGCGGCATTGAGAAGCTGGTGCCGAATGCGGTGATTGAGCCGTACTTGTTTTGGCGCTTGTCCCAGCGGCTCCGCACCGAAGCGGGCACGCTGGGCAACCTGGACTTAAAAACAGCGGGTGTTCGCTTTGTGGGAAAGCTGCCGCTGAATTTGGATTACGCGATGGAACTGGCCGCGCAGTTCGGCCGCCTGGGGACAGACGACATCAGCGCCTGGGCCGGCCATTGGCGGCTGGGGCATACACGCGCGAAGATGCGATTCAAACCGAGGCTGGTGTGGGAATACAATTACGCCACCGGCGACAGTAATCCCAAAGATGGAAAACGGGGCACATTCGATACTCTCTATCCGACGCCGCATGACAAGTACGGCCTCACCGATCAGGTTGGCTGGAAGAATATTCATGCCTTCAAGATCGGCGTGGAACTCAGACCACACTCCAAATGGATGGTGTCTAGCTTCTTCCACGATTCTTGGCTGGCGAGTGCCACGGATGCACTTTACGTAGCGAACGGTGCGGTGTCGGTGCGGCCGGCGGCGAAGTCCGTAGGCCGCCATGTGGGCGAAGAGATTGCGGCGCAAGTGGTGTACACGGCCAATAAACAGATTCAGATTGCAGGAGGGGCCGGACACCTGTTTCCGGGACAATTCCTAAAAACCACAACGCCTGGAAAAAGTTTTAACTTCTCGTATCTGTCGTTCGGATATTCGTTTTAGGTCACGGTCAAAATACTCATCAGCCCCATCGAAGAACTCGCCGTAGCCGAAGCTCCTTCCAATGCACCTGCTTTAAACTTCCGCCGCCCCGAGCGTCAATCAATGTAAACCACAATGCCGTTTCTATTGGCTTAGAACCCCATAAGGCAACTACCCGCGCCGCCTCTCGGCGTTTACTCTGTCTCGTAGCGCTTTCATGTAGCCGACAGTAAACGAGGTGTTGGCCGCGGGAGATCCTCCGCCCGGTACATGATCGGGAATCACGATTCCATCGAAGTTCACTTCGTGCAACGCTTTCATCACCTCATACATGTCCATATACCCGTTGTCCACAAACGTCTCGCGGAATCTGGGCAACGGCGAACTCACATTGCGGAAGTGTACCTTGAAGATCTTCTTCTTCGCCCCGAACGCGCGTACCGCCTCAAGCGGATCTTTCCCGAATCCCTGCTTGCCTCCTTCGCCCCAAGTTCCGATGCACAGGCACACACCGAGATTTTCACTGCCGGCTATTTCGAAGGCTCGCTCATAGGCTGCGTACGTGCGGAACACGCGGGCCACGCATCCCAGCGATTCCACCGGCGGATCGTCCGGATGCAACCCGATCCGCACCTTGTTCTTTTCCGCCACGGGAATTACCGCGCGGATAAATGTTGTGAAGGATTTCCAGATTTGATCTTCCTGAT
Organism: Acidobacteriaceae bacterium; assembly: GCA_025360145.1. Classification (GTDB taxonomy): domain Bacteria; phylum Acidobacteriota; class Terriglobia; order Bryobacterales; family Bryobacteraceae; genus JANXXV01. The sequence goes on along the minus strand of JANYCV010000066.1, from coordinate 5,296 downwards.
ATTCCTTATCGAAAGAACACGGCAGCTTCTTGGCAACTTGCAGATCGAACTCCCGAGTATCGGCGTCTCCGCGCGTCTTGCCAACCGAAGTCTGATAGAACCCAGGCACCGGCTGGTTCTTAATATTCGACATGTGCGCGTATGTTGTGTAGTGGATTCCGGCCCGGCCCAGATTCGTCAGATAGGTCTTGTACTGCTCGATCTTCTGTTCCACCCCAGGCAGGCTCAACACCAACGACGGATCGCAATGCAGGTCGATAATCCCGATATTGTAAACCTGAACTCCGTTTGCCTCAAGTCTCTTTCGGTTTGAGATCATCCATTCGGCTGAATTGTTCTCGATCGACGTCCAAACCGAAACCGCTTCCACTCCCGCGTGCCTCAGCATCGCAAAATCGTTTTCATTGGGACGGTCGGTGAAAAACGTTCCAAGTTTGATGCCGTTTGGCGTCTGTGTTTGCGCCGCGGCAAACGAAAGCAAGCCGGCGCCCGCCGCGGCCGATCCAGCGCGGATGAAGTGGCGCCTATCCATAGTCATAGTTCAAACTCCTTAGAAAAGTATCCTGAGCCCAAATTGGATATTGCGCGGATTGGATCCTGACAGGATCTTGCCAAACGACGGATTAGTGACGTCCGTAGTTTCATTCCGCGCCTCAAAGAATGCGCTGTTGAACGCGTTGAACAATTCCGCCCGGAATTGTACGTTGAAACGCTCCCGAATCCGCGTGTTCTTGAAGAGCGACATATCGAAACTCTTCCGGCCGGGGCCCCGCAAATCCGGTTGCGAAAGCGAATCCGTGGGTACGGTGAAGGGCGCCGCCGCTTTGAAGGAACTCGTATCGAACCAGTTGTTCAACGATTGCCCGCTCGCAAGGACACCGCTCTTCAGGCGATCGGCCCGGCCATTTGTATAAGCGAAATCAAGTAGACCGGTATTGTCCGGAGCAGTGATCAAAATGGGACGGCCCGCCTGTAGTACAGTGATGCCATTCCACTGCCATCCGCCGAGAACCAGACTAGCAACACCCGACTGAGCCCATCGCTTACCTTTCCCGAACGGGAATTCATACAGGTGACTGATCACAAGGCGGTGCGTGGCGTCATTCGCTTCAATTGAACGGTTGTACTTGGGATCATACAGGGCATTCGACGGACCCACTACCCAGGTGTTGCTCTCGCCCGTCGATGCGATCGACTTGGATAGCGTGTAGGCGACCGACATCAGCAGTCCCTGCGAATACCTCTTATCGAACCGGCCCGTCATACTCTGATAGTTCGCATCGCCGTATGGTCGCCGGATGGCCAGAATCTGCTGGTACTGTGGAAAGGGACGCAGCAGTTGTTTGCGGCGAACCGTGGGGAAGCTCAATTCGCCAGTGGTTACTTTGCCGAAATACGGATTCGGAACCACATCATTCAATTTAGATCCCCATTGCGCTAGAAGCAGCGGATCATTGGCGTTCTCCTGCCGGTTCCAAAACAAATGGGTGATCTTGCTGCCCACGTACGCTACCTCCGCAACCATCGTCGGCGTGATCTCCCTCTGAATCCCAAGAGTCCAATTCGCAATGTAGGCTAATGGGTGATCGGGAAAGTCCACTCGAATGTTTTGACCGGCGAAAGTCGTGGCGCCCTTTTGCGGATATGTGAAGCCTGCGGCGAAGGGATTTGACCACGATCCTCCCACCGGCGGAGTGAATGGAATCGGATTCGGTTGCCCGAGAGACAGGAAATTCGAGACAAACGTACCGGAGCCGAAATCGGTCGCCGCGGCATTGAGGCCGTTATTGGCCGCATTGAAAATCGCTCCGCCCGAGCGGATGACGGTTTTCGAATTCAACTGATAAGCCAATCCAACACGTGGCGAAAATGTCTTGTAGTTAGGGTTAGTGTGATAGCCGTCTGGCGGAACCCACTTGAATGTGCCCTTCGCACCGGTCACCGGCTCGATGGCGTTGGCATCGAACTGGCCGATATTGCCCCACTTTTCCGCATACGGCGAAGTGAATTCATAACGGAGGCCGAGGTTCAGTGTAAGCCGGCTGTTAAAACGCCAGTCATCTTGAATATAGCCGGCGCGATAATTCTGATAGAGAAACATGCGCGGAGTAAAGGTGAGCGTTCCAGCTTGCGGTACGCCCAACAGCAGGCTCGCGAAACCGTGGCCGCTGTTGGATGCGGTAACCGATGGATCCGGCCCCTGCACGTATGTGCGATCAAAGTAATACTGACCGGCTGAAAACTGCGAGTTATAACCGTTCATGCGCAGAAGTTGGATATCGAGGCCTGTCTTGATTTTGTGACGGCCCTTGATCCACGTGACATGGTATTGGCCATGCCAGGTATCTTGCGGGGCCAGCGTCTTTGTGGCGCCGCCTAACTGATCGACTTCGCTGGCATTGAAGGTTGAAACCACCAGTCCCGACCCGGAGTTGTACTGCTGCACCGTGATCTGTGGGAACTGTTTGTACAGCACGTTGGATGTTACGTTCGTGCCAAAGCCGAGCGAGGCCATGTCAAACCCCTCGCTCACGGGATAAGAGTTAAACTGCAGGCGGGTATAGGAGAACCGAAGCTCGCCCAGCAGATTGGGAGTGAAGGTTGAAGTTAAACTAATCAACGCGGTCCGGGTGGGATTGGAGCTGATCGTCTTGGCCGGAAACGCCTTTTCCGCCAGAGTGGAGAAACTATCGTTTTGCGTTCCGCCTGTGCGTCCGAAGAGTCGATGCTTCGTACTGATCTGATGATCGATGCGGGCAAACCAGATATCCACCGGGTTCACATTCTTGCCGGATAGAAAGTAGTTGCGCTGGTTTGCCAGACCGTCGCCGGCCCTGTTCGGAGCAGGCCAGAAGGCAAGTACGTTCTTTGAGATGGGATGGATACGGGTATCGGGAATCCGATTGCCGGGGAACACATCACGAACGTACTTACCAGGACTCGACGGGTCTGGACGCGTCGTCAGAAAGTCGTAAATGTTGACCAGCCGGCCCTGATTGTCGAAGGTATTGGAGAAGTTACCGGCCTTTTGCTCAGCGGTTGGAACGGTGGCTAGAAACTGGTCCGGACTTCCCTGCCGGACTGCCTCGTAGTTCACGAAGAAGAACGTGCGGTCCCGAATAATTCGTCCACCTACGGCTGCCCCATACTCGTTCCGGATAAAAAGACCCCTGGGTACTCGATTGCGGTTGTTGGACCAACTGTTGGCATTCAAATGGTTGTTCCGGAGGAACTCGTACAATACACCGTGATACTCATTTGTGCCACTCTTGGTAGCCACGTTGACCACTCCGCCCCCCGAGTGACCGAACTCGGAAGAATACGAAGCGGTCTCCACCTTGAATTCCGCCACCGATTCCAGCGGCACTGAATATGCCTGTCCGCCGCTAGTGAAACCACGGGACTCACCGCCGTCCATCAACACCGCATTCTGCATGGCCAACCCGCCGCTCATACGCGAGTTGGTGGCACTTCCAATCGCTCCCGATCCGTTGCCGCCTTGCGCCGAAGTAGGAATCACACCTGGTGCAAGCGACGCCAGTTGGAGCGGATTGCGTCCGAGCAGCGGCAATTCGACCACGCGGCGGGTCTCCACCGTACTGCTCAAACCGGAAGTTTGTGTCTCCAGTTGAACGGCCGAAGCCTCCACCTGTACCGAGTCGGCGACAGAGCCGACTTCCATGATCGCGTCGATTGTGGCGGTAAGACCGGTGCTGAGCGGAATGTTTGAAACTTTGCGTGTCCGGAATCCGGGCTTCTCGAAGGTTAGGTCATAAATGCCAGGGTTTAACGCCGGGAGAACGTAGAGGCCAGAGCCATTCGACTCTGCCGTGGTAGTGATATTGGTGGCGACGTTTCGAAGCGTCAAATGAGCCCCTGCCACGACTGCTTGGCTGGTATCGGACACCGTTCCAGTGATCGTTGCTCGTTCACCTTGCGGAAAGGCGGAGCTCGGGAAAAGGACCAAAAAGCAAAGTGCTAGAACCGAACTACGTACCGGGTGCGGCAGAATGCAGAAGTTCATCAAGATCCTCGGCAAAACTATATCGCAATTTTGTGAATAAGAAAAGGGTGAAAGGATCTGTTGCAAAATTCAAAGTTGTTGACACGCGCCGCCTCACTGTGGGTGTTGCTGCCTTTGCCGTCAATATTTTCATCAATGCAAGGGGCCCATTAGGCACATGCTCTGCCGCGTACCTTATATCGGGCTTCGCATTGCTCCTTGGCGCAGCCATGACGGGAATAGCAGCACTATTCACGCGGATCGAAGACTATCGAACGACAATTGAAGGCGTCGTGATGATGCAGAATAACCCTGGCGAGGTAACTGAACAAGCAGTGCGGCAAGCGATGTCCCTAAAGCAAAAGACCGATCGACTCCGTAAAGCGGCAAGCATCCTGCTCTACGTTCAGCCAAGCCTGTTCATCCTAGGATTTATCAGCCTCACTATTAGTGTGTTAATCACTCACGCCCCGAAGCTGAAATAGCCATCGTGCTACCGGCGTGCGACCGAAGAAGGCGTCGGGCAGCCCTTTCGCGCGGTAAAGGCAAAGCGGCGAGTGATGTAACACGCGATTGACGCAAGAGCGGCGTCTGACCCGCGCGAGAGATGCTGTTTGCCAGGAGACTCGCAGCGAACTAATCGCTGCGAACGGGCTTGCGTCCGCTAATCAGAAGTGCCGCAATCGTTCAAATTCTCGAGATACGGCGTTCTGGGAGATCACTCTCGTGAAGTCCCCTTCCAGCAAGCAGCCGGGCAGTCATCGAGGTTAATTTCGCAGTCTGACCCATTCTGGAAGTGGCTCCGCCTGCCACACTACGATACCGGCGTTCGCTACCAGGATGAGGCGAGCGCTGTCTCCGGAGTTGTCATAGAATTTGGCAATATCTGCCAATTGGAGCGCTTGAGCGGCATTTGCAACGCTCCTGGCGTACCGGCGCCTTACGTCGGTATCCGGAAGGGAATGACCTCCCCGCGCCGCCCGATTCCGTATGCGTGTGATACATCGTTCAGGGCTGTCCAGTCCAATAAACACCAGGTGGATCTCATACCCACGGGATTTGGCTTTACGGATCAGGTCCACCCTACCGCGGCTGGAAAGAGTCGTCTCGACCGCAAAACTCACTCCCCGATTGAGATAGTCCGCCGTTCGTTTCAGAACGTCTCTTCCGGCGGCGATAGCTGCGGCAGATGGATTCAACGGATTCAAACGGCGGGCGATTGTATCGGGATCGAGCAGCCGGTCGTGACCCTCGAAATGCACAAAACGTGTGAGCGTGGACTTTCCTGACCCG
>JANYCV010000035.1 GCA_025360145.1 Acidobacteriaceae bacterium | reverse complement strand
GTGTCGAGACACCGCACGGCCGTGTGGAGCGAATGCTCGGCGGCGCCTGCACCTATATCGCTCTTTCCGCAAGCTATTTTAATCCTGTAAAAATTGTCGCGGTGGTGGGTGAGGATTTCGACCCGGCCGATGTGGAGTTCCTGGAAAGCCGCAACATCGATCTTACGGGTTTGGAGCGCGTTGCCGGCAAGACGTTTTTTTGGGAAGGCGTGTATTCCCAGGATATGAACGACCGGACCACTATCCGGACAGATCTGAACGTCTTCGCCGATTTCCAGCCGAAGCTGCCGGAAGCATACAAGACCGCGCCCTACCTGCTGTTGGGCAACATTCAGCCTGCCCTGCAGAAGAGCGTGCGGGAACAGATGAAGGGCGTCCGGCTGGTGGGCGGCGACACCATGAATTACTGGATCAACGACTACCGGGAAGAGCTGCTGGGAACACTGAAGGACTGGGATTTCCTGCTGATCAACGATAGCGAGGCGCGGCTGCTCTCCGGCGAATCGAACCTGCGGAAGGCAGCGCACAAGATTCTTTCGATGGGTCCGAACACGCTGGTAATCAAGCGCGGCGAATACGGCGCGATGCTCTTCCGGCACGATCAATTCTTCGTGGTGCCTGGTTATCTACTGGAACAGGTCTTCGATCCGACCGGCGCGGGCGACTGCTTTGCGGGCGGATTCATCGGTTATCTCGCCGCCTGTGGTTTGGATCTAAAGAAGGACCACATCGACCGCAAGGAACTGAGCCGCGCCGTAATCTATGGGTCGGTGATGGGGAGTTTCTGCTGCGAGAAGTTCGGCGTGGACCGTTTCCGCAATTTGTCGCGTACCGAGATTGATGCCCGCTTCCAAGAGTTCAAAAACTTCACGGACTTTTAAGAGAGCCCCGTCCCCGCGAATAAGCTCCGGAATATTTTCGGGCGCGGTAGTGTTTGTGCTGCTGGCCGCCGTGGGTATCGCCGCGGCTTCCTGGTTCTATGGCCAAGGTTACGTGCTGTACTACGGGGACGCGGAAGCGCACCTGAACACCGCACGCAGAATTGTGGATTCCCGAAATCCCGGGTACGACCAGGCCGGCAGTCCATGGCTGCCGTTGCCCCACGCTTTGATGTTGCCTTTCGTGGGGAATGACGGGCTGTGGCAGTCGGGACTGGCCGGAACGATTCCCGCTGTGGCGTGCTTCGTTCTTGCCGGCGCCATGCTGTTTGCAGCCGCGCGGCGCGTGTTCCAGAGCACGGCAGCGGGCGTTTGTACCGCCGCCTTGTTCGCGCTAAATCCGAACCTGCTCTATCTGCAGTCGACCCCGATGACTGAGCCCGTTTTCTTCCTGACCTTGTGCGGGCTGCTCTACTGCACGGTGGCGTTTCACACGACGCAGTCGATTTTAGCCATCGCCGGTGCGGGCATCTTCTCAATTGCGGCGTCGCTCACCCGGTACGAGGGATGGTCGCTGATCCCGTTTATCGCACTGTATTTCCTGGTGGCCTCCCGGACGAACCGTATCCGGAACGCGGTGATATTCGGCGCCATTGCCAGCATCGCGCCACTCTACTGGATGGGACACAACTGGTGGTATTACGGGACGTTCTTTGAATTCTATTTCGGTCCGTATTCGGCGAAAGGGATCTATGAAAGAGACTTGGCGGCAGGCATGGCACGCTTTCCCACTGATCATGATTGGGCCAAATCGATCTTCTACTTCCGGACTGCCGCGCAGCTTGCCGTTGGGCCGGTGTTGCTGTTTGCCGGCATAGCGGGACTGGCCGCCGCTGTTATCAGGAAAGCATTCTGGCCCGTAATTTTCCTGGCGCTGCCGCCACTCTTCTATGTGCTCAGCATGTACTCGTCCGGCGTACCGATCTTCGTGCCGCATCTGTGGCCCAACGGATACTACAACACCCGCTACGGATTGGCGGTATTGCCGATGCTGGCACTGGGCGGCGGAGCTCTGGTGGCCATCGCTCCGCAAAAGCTTCGGGCGCTGGCGGCAGCCCTGGTAATCCTCGCCTGCGTGATTCCATGGCTTGCCTATCCAAGAGCGGAGAACTGGATTTGCTGGAAGGAGAGCGAAATAAACTCCATCGCCCGCCGTGCCTGGACGCGGGAAGCGGCCGGCTATCTGCGCGACCACATTCGCCCCGGAGATACGGTGTTCGCCTCCTTCGGAGATCAGACCGGCATTTTCCGGGAAGCCGGAATCCCAATGCACCAGACCATCCACGACGGCGATAATCCGCAATGGATGGCGGCGATGGCAAAGCCGGATCTTTTTCTGAACGCCGAGTGGGCGGTGACGCGGGGCGCGGACGCCTTGGCCACCACAATCGACCGCGCCGCCAAGAACGGCCCGCATTACCGCTGTGTAAAAATAGTCTCTATTAAAGACGCGCCGGTGATACGGATATTTCGACGCGAAACACCGCCGCCCGTTCCCACTCCATGAAGATTCCGTTTACAAAGGCGCACGGCGCCAAGAACGACTTTCTGCTTACTTGGGCCGGCGAGATTCCCGGTGAGGATCTGCCTGCGATTGCCCGCGCGATCTGCGACAGGCACACGGGCGCGGGCGCCGACGGCTGGCTGGTGGTTTCGCCGGGAACCGATGGCTGCCACGGCAAGATCCGGTTATTTAATCCCGATGGAAGCGAGCCTGAGCTATCCGGAAACGGCACGCGCTGCGCGGCGGCTTTCCTGATTGAAGCGGGCCTTGCCGAATCCGCGGTCTCTATTCTTACCGGCGCCGGGCGGAAGGAAATCCGGCTAATGGAGCGGAACGGTTACAAGTATCTTTTCGAGATGAACATGGGACGGGCGGTGGTGGAAGAATTGCGCGGCACGCTGCTGGATCTGCCGGTGACGATTGTGAACGTAGGGAATCCACAGTGCGCGGTCTTCGTGGACGACTTCTCTCTGGATTGGCGGACGATCGGCGCGCGCATCGAATCGCACCCGCGGTTTCCCAGGAAAACGAACGTGTCTTTTGTGAAGGTTGTGAATGGCCATACCATCGATGTCCGGTTCTTCGAACGAGGCGTGGGTGAGACGATGAGTTCCGGCACCGGATCCACTGGTGCGGCTGCCTCTGCGCTGGCTCGCGGCGAGGTGACCAATCCGGTTATGATCGAAACTCCGGCCGGCGCCCTAAACCTGCGCGTGGAAGGCGAGCATTTGCATCTCACCGGACCAGTTGAAATCGTTGCCAAAGGTGAGTTCTTTCTATGACGCAAGTAGAGAAACTGAGTGCAAAGATTTCCTCCCGCCAGGCCCAGGTTGGCGTGATCGGGCTTGGCTATGTGGGGTTGCCGCTGGCAGTGGAGTTCGCCAAAGCGGGGTTCACCGTTACCGGAATCGATGTCCTGCAATCGAAGGTGGACCTGGTGAACAAGGGCGAGTCGTATATTCAGGACATCCCCACCGAGACGCTGGCTGCGCTGGTGAAAAGTGGCAAGATCAAGGCGACAACCGATTTCTCGGTGGTGGCGCAACTCGACACCATCGACATTTGCGTGCCGACTCCGTTGCGGAAAACCAAAGACCCGGACATGAGCTACATCGTATCGGCCTGCCAGGAAATCGCCCAGCACTTCCACGAAGGGATGCTGGTAGTGCTGGAATCGACCACGTATCCGGGGACCACTGACGAGCTGGTTCTTCCCATGCTGGAACGCGACGATCTGAAGGTGGACGAGGACTTCTTCCTGTGCTTCTCGCCGGAACGCGTCGATCCGGGCAACGCGAAATATCAGACGGTGAACATTCCCAAAGTGGTCGGTGGCATCACGGCGGCTTGCACCACCATGGGGGCGCTGTTCTATGCGCAGGCGCTGGAAACAGTGGTGCCGGTCAGTTCCACGAAAGTGGCCGAGATGGTGAAGCTGCTGGAAAACACATTCCGCATGATCAACATCGGACTGGCAAACGAGATGGCGCTGATGTGCGACCGCATGGGCATCAATGTGTGGGAAGTGATTGAAGCCGCGGCGACAAAACCATTCGGGTTCATGCCGTTCTACCCCGGACCGGGGCTGGGCGGGCATTGCATCCCGATCGATCCGTTCTATCTGTCGTGGAAGACCAAGCAGGCGGGCATTGAGGCGCGGTTCATTGAACTGGCGGGTTACATCAACGGACAGATGCCGCACTTCGTTGTGGACAAGGTTCAGAATGCACTGAATGACCACACGAAGGCGTTGAAGGGATCGCATGTCCACATTCTGGGGATGGCGTATAAGAAGGTCATCGACGATGTGCGCGAGTCCCCGGCACTGGACATTCTCCACCTGCTGAAGCAGCGCGGCGCGAAGCTGACCTACAGCGATCCGTTTGTTCCGCGAATCCATTTGGATGGCGCCGACATCTTCGCCCAAGATGCCAACGCGATGGCGAAGGTGGCCGATTGCGTGGTAATCACGACCGACCACACGAACTTCAACTATGCCGAGGTGTTGGCGAACGCGAAACTGATCGTCGATACGCGGAACGCGTTGAAGGGCGTGGTTTCAGACAAAATTGTACGGCTGTAACGGCCCGATAGTCCGAATGCCGTTACCTTAACGCATTGAGTCGAGGCGAATAGCGGGCTTGCTACCCCGATGAAATTAAGGAACGCTTTTGTTCAAGCACTTGTCTCCCAGAAGAAGACTTCAGGCTCGCGTTGTTACATTGGCAGTTGTCTTGGTAGTACACGCAGAATAACTTCCGGATGCGCCACCCAGGCGCAATCGGCGGTAAGACATGGTTGCTCCGATGGGCACAACGTAGCGACGCAGTCCAAAACTCAGCCTCGAAAACCGCATCAAGCCGCTATAATCGTCGCATGGCGAATCTGACCACCGTGATTCTATTGTCAACGACGTGCCTAACCGCAGTCGCCCAGAAGCTGCCGATGGTCGCTGTGCTCGCCACTGGTGGTACGATCGCCAGCAAGCAAGACCCGGGCAAAGGGGGTTACGTGCCGGCTCTTTCCGGGGAAGACCTCGTTTCGGCCGTGCCTGCCATAAAGAGGATCGCGCAGATTCAGGTGGAGCAGATCTCCAATATCTCGAGTTCTGACATCACTCCGGAGATTTGGGTTCGCTTGGCGGGAAGAGTGAACGAGCTACTCGCAAAATCTGAGATCGCCGGAATCGTCGTCACGCATGGCACCAATACGTTGGAAGAAACCGCTTATTTCCTGGACCTAACGACCACCAGCACGAAACCGGTGATCCTGGTCGGCGCACAACGCCCCGCGTCCGATCCGGATTCCGACGGCCCGCGAAACCTGTTGGACGCCATTCGAGTGGCTGTCGCATCCGAGGCCGTCAGCAAGGGAGTCATGGTGGTGATGAACGGACAGATCAACGCCGCTCGGGACGTCACAAAAACGAACACGAGCCAGTTGGAAACCTTCCGCGGCTTGGAGTTTGGCGAACTCGGAGTCGTCGACGTGGAAAAGGTCCGTTTTTATCGCGCTCCGCTGCGGCGCCAGACTTTTCCGGTCGAGTCACGAACCCAACTCGCGCGGGTCGATATCGTGATGAGTTACGCCGGTGCAGACGGCCACTTGATTCGATCCCTGGTGCGTGATGGCAATGTCCAAGGACTAGTGATCGCCGGCCTTGGGCTTGGTGGCGTTACGGGTTTGATGTTTGACGCGATTCAGGAGGCACGCACGCGGGGCATCCCGGTTGTCATCAGCACGCGCGTTCCTACTGGCCGGGTATTCCCCTTGGGTGCTAGTAAAGGGTCCGCACTGGCCCTCAAGGCGATCGGCTGCGTGCTAGCGGACAACCTCAGCCCCCAAAAGGCGCGTATTCTCCTCATGCTTGCGCTCACTCGGGCGCACGATACCGAGGCCTTGCAGCAATACTTCGATAATTGAAAAAAAGGACCAAGGTTGGCGCCAGGTAGTCGCTACAACTCCCGCGGCACTCAGCTTGTCGCAACCTGGCCCGAGTTTCCCGGTCAACTCTGGTAAGGAGTATGGCTAAATCTACCATATTAGTATGGTAACTTTAGGCGTATGAAGAAGACTCTAAACGTGGACGACAAGCTCTTCCAGGAGGCGAAGGCAGCGTGCGGGGCAAGCACCGATACGGAGACGGTCCGTCTTGGCCTTGAAGCCTTAGTACGCCATGCCGCGTACCAGCGCATACGGGCTCTGCGCGGTACAGAGAAACACCCGTCCGGCGTCCCAAGGCGCCGGGAAGGGCCGGTGTTGAAGCGCAAGGTGGCGTGATGGTTCTTGTCGACACCTCAGTTTGGATTCGATTCCTTGCAAACCGGGCACCCTACGCCGCAGAGTTGGATCGGCTGCTGGCCCTGGACGAGGTAACTGGGCATCAGTTGGTTTACGGTGAACTTCTGATTGGCGACCGGGGAGGCCGCAACAAGCTCCTGACTGCCTACGAGCGCATGCACCAGGCAGACATGGTTCCGCACAGTGACGTCGTCGTCTTTGTGCGCGACCGCCGGCTGCATGGGCGCGGAGCAGGTTGGATCGACATCCACCTCCTGGCGTCGGTGAAGGTTGGGCACTTGCTTCTTTGGACAGCCGACCCACGTCTCGCTGTTCTCGCCCGCGAGCTTGGCGTCGCCTACGAAATGCCCGCGTGACGCAGTGGCGCGATCCGCCCAATCTTGAGAAGTGCCTCGCCAAGTGGCGGGTTGCGGCCGGCGGAGTTAATCCGCGCTTTCCATGCCCATCTGCGACAGGCGGTAGCGCAGAGCATTACGTGTAATTCCCAGCAAGCGCGCGGCCTGACTCTTGTTTTCATCGGCGCGGCGGAGAGCTTCGCGGATGATGGATTTTTCGTAGTCGTCGAGACTCACGCCATCGGGAAGGAAATGCTCGGCCTGCGTGGCGCGGGCGCGGGAATAGCGCTCTTGCCACCGCGCTGAATTGAGGAACGGGTTCGTTTAAGGACTTGTCTACCAGCGGGAGACTTCGGGCTCGCGTTGTTTCACTGGCGATTGTCTCGGTAGTCCACCCAGAATAACTTCCGGATGCACCGTGATACGGGCTTGCCTCCTACAAGCCAGTAACAGCGGGTGGCCCCTGGTTGCGGAACATTGCGCTTAGGTGATTCGAGTGCCTTCTGCCTGCTGGAACACGGTATTCTGAGTCGAGCGGGTAAAATGATTGCGGAATCAGAGTGTGCGGGAAACGGTGATGAAGTTCCCCGGCGAGGTCGTTGGGATTCGATTCTCGATCAGTCATGACTGGAATGGCAACCCGGCGATCTTCTTTCGGATCGTTCTCTCGGATGCTGCAAGCCGGCAGGGGACTCTCGCGGACATTACGGGACGCGTGGCAGGCGAACTCTTCCTTCCTGGCGCCGCAATCGAAAGCCCGCCTTCCCCAGCGCCCTGATGCAATCGCGTCCTGAGACAAACGGTAGCTTGCTCACACGGCGACAAGCAAAGTGTCGAATCGCTCTTCGGGAATGGGGAGGTGATCTTCCTCCAACACGGCGACATAAAGGCGAATCGCTTCGCGAATGTGGCCGATGGCTTCTTCGCGTGTTTGCCCTTGGCTAACGCAACCCGGCAGGCTCAAGCATTCGGCCACCCACTGCCCGTCTTCGCCTTTGTAAACCACGGCCTGTCTCATTTGTACCCATCGTAGCCTAAGATTCAATGTTGGCGTTTTGCTTTGGCGCGGCAGACGGGATCAGTGGTGAGAGCGGCTGGGAGTATCCATGTCGCAAGGTTGCGAATTTTCCTGGGGTTGCGAGTGAAGGGGTGGACGACTCGCGATATTGAGTAGGCGGAGGACGGGCATTGAGGCTCCCGACGGCGAGGTGACATAGTTACGAACTATCGGAAGCTGGCCCTTCGCGGACCCGTCAAACGGCCCTGTTAGCGCGTTATCTCCATTCTGTGCTCTTGGTGGATCTTCAATATTACAATACTGAGACCTGGTGAAACCTCTCCCGCAGGCTCTACGTTCGCACGAACGCCTCCCAATGTGATTAAAGGCTGCGCAGGTAGCATTCCCGACTGCGTTGTTGAACCAGTAATTACGCCCGGAACTGTTGCCCCAAATCCATTTCCGAATAGCACAATAGTCTCGCTCGGATTGGCACAGAGGGATCTGCGGGTTGTCGCCTCACCGTGGACTTCAGTACCGCAAAGCAGAGTTGAAAAAGGAGCTGCCCAGCGTTGGTCTGGTTCTTCGGCAGCACAACCCTGGTTGGAACGAACGTTCAAGCATGACCAAATGAAGGAGACGTGCCGGATCGTTTCGACCGGCTCTTGGAAGAGTTGGAGCACTCCACAACTTCCTGTACCCCAAGAATTGCGAGACATAGCCAAGTCATTTGTGGGTTTGCAGGAGGCCCGGCATCAGGCCGACTACAATAACGAAAAGAACTGGACGGCGACTGAGGTGAATGCAAAGCTCGCTGACGCTCAAAAAGCTTTTCAGAACTGGAAGAAAATCCATGGATGTCCTGTGGCGGACGAGTATTTACTTTCATTGATGATTGGCAAGAAGCGGGAATGATGTACGGCGGGGTAGTCTGGCAAGCGTTAGTCCGCGCTTTCCATACCCATCTGCGACAGGCGGTAGCGCAGTGCATTACGTGTAATGCCCAGCAGACGCGCGGCCTGACTCTTGTTTCCATCGGCGCGGCGGAGAGCTTCGCGGATGATGGACTTTTCATAGTCGTCGAGACTCACGCCATCGGGGAGGAAATGCTCAGCCTGCGTAGCGCGGGCGCGGGAGGTATCCAGCTTGATGTCGGCAGCGTCCAGCGTGCTGCCTGAGCTAAGCACGATACTCCGCTCTATGACGTTCTCCAACTCCCGCACATTACCCGGCCAACTGTAGGCGATCAACTTCTGCATGGCGCTTTCGCTGATCCTCACGGCGCGGCCAGCCACGTCCGCTGCGATTTTCTTAACGAAGTGGTCGGCCAGGAACGGAATGTCCTCTTTCCGTTCACGGAGCGCGGGAATGTTTATCGGCAGAACGTTCAGCCGGTAGTACAGGTCTTCGCGGAAGGTGCCGTTCTCGAGCGCGACGCGCAGATCGACGTTGGTGGCGGCCAGCACGCGCACGTCAATGTGGCGGGTCTTGTTGCTGCCCAGCCGTTCAATCTCACGCTCCTGAAGAACGCGGAGGAGCTTCACCTGAATGGACGGAGGCACGTCTCCAATCTCATCTAGGAACACCGTGCCGGTATCGGCAAATTCGAACTTCCCGGGCTTGGTGGCGAGAGCCCCGGTGAACGCGCCCTTTTCGTACCCAAACAGTTCGCTCTCCATCAGATTTTCCGGGAGTGCCGTGCAGTTGATCTTGACGAAGGGCTTGTCGCGGCGGGGCGAGTGAAAATGGATGGCGCGCGCGATCAGGTCTTTGCCGACGCCGCTTTCGCCCGCCAGCAAGACGGTGGCACGGGTGGGGGCCACGCGCATGATGGTGGCGAAGAGTTCCTGCATCACCGCGCTTCGGCCGACGATGTTGTCGAATTCATACCGGTGGCCAAGTTCTTCACGGAGCTGGCGATTCTCGTCACGCAGCGCGCTCACTTCCAGCGCCTTCTTCACTACGGCCATCAGATGGTCAAGCGAGAACGGCTTCAACAGGAAATCGGCGGCGCCGGCTTTCATGGCTTCCACTGCGTTTTCCACGGTGCCGAACGCGGTGACGACAATTACGGGGATCTGCGAGTTTTGCCGCCGGATATTGGCCAGCAGTTCCAGACCGTCCATGCCGGGCAGGCGCAGATCGGTGATGATCATGCCTGCACGGTCGATCATGCGCATGCCCTCTTCCGCGGTACCCGCCTGGTCCACTTCAAAGCCGGCCGAGCGCAGTTGCAGCTCCATGACGCGCCGGAGTTTTTCTTCATCTTCGACGATTAGGATACGGGGCATCATGGGCGCGGTCTCCGGGCGAAAGGATTGTATTTGGTTGCTTGACTCGACGACATATTTTTCAAGTATTGGGATCTCTCTCAGTGCCGCTGCGGGGATAGACGAAAGCCGCAACCGGGATTAGCCTCAACGAGGACAATAGCCATTATTACTTCTCTCGGGCCGGACAGAAACTGGACGCCGAAACTGTCGCCACATTCATTGACCAGTATGCAGGCACCGCGGTACGGGAATGGGTGCTCTCTCCGAATTCCCAGCGGACCGGTTACGGGTAGCAAAGTCTGGGACCCGATAGTCAGCCGCTGTTTCGGAGTTTGACGCTAGAGCAGAGAGTCTCCGCGCGAAAGTGGGTGCAGACGCCGGAAGCGTCTGCGAAGTGATATAGATCGAGATCGCAATGTGGGTTCGTCCGGCACTCCCTGCGAGACTACCCGCCAGGGCTCGCGTGCACAATGGAGTGATGGGGTCCATCGAACATACCCTGCTGGCTTCGGGCATTCTATTGCTGGCCGCCATCCTGGGAAGCAAGGCATCCAGCAAACTCGGGGTACCGGCACTGCTGTTGTTTTTACTGCTCGGGATGCTGGCTGGTTCCGAAGGTCCCGGCGGAATTCCGTTCAGTAACGCCCAGATCTCACAATCGCTGGGCATAGTGGCACTCATCTTCATTCTGTTTTCCGGGGGCTTTGGAACGCACTGGTCCGTCATCAAGCCCGTTCTGTGGGAAGGCTTGAGCCTGGCCACGCTGGGAGTAGTATTCACGGTGGCTGCCGTCGGATGTTTTGCTAAATATGCACTGGGCCTCGGATGGCTGGAAGCGATTCTGGTGGGTTCGTTGGTGTCCTCTACCGATGCCGCTGCCGTTTTTTCTGTGCTCGGGTCAAGCGGCGTAGGCTTGAAAGGCAGAATCAAGCCGCTGCTCGAATTGGAGTCGGGCAGCAACGATCCGATGGCGGTCTTCCTCACGGTAGCGCTGATTCAACTTTATGCTCACCCGGAGGTATCGGCCTACCGTCTGATTCCGCAGTTTTTCCTGGAGATGGGCGTCGGGGCGGTTCTGGGCTGGTTGATTGGAAAGCTCACCGCCGCAACCATTAACCGATTGAATCTGGAATCCGATGGCTTATATCCGGCCGTCACGGTGGCGTGCGTGCTGTTGACGTACTCGCTCACCACGATGTTGCACGGCAGCGGATTCCTCGCGGTCTATGTCGCCGGGCTTGTAGTTGGGAATGGCGATCTCATCCACAAACGCAGTCTGATCCGGTTCCACGACGGGTTGGCGTGGCTGGTGCAAATCGGTATGTTCCTGACGCTTGGTTTGTTGGTGTTTCCTTCGCGGCTGCTGCCTGTGGCGGGTGTGTCATTGGCACTGTCCGCGTTTCTCATTTTTGTGGCGCGGCCCGCGGGCGTCTTCCTGAGCCTGCTTTTCGCGAAAAGAGGAGTTCGCGAAAAGCTGCTGATTTCGTGGGTGGGCCTGCGGGGCGCCGCGCCCATTGTTCTCGCAACATTTCCATTGGTGGCTGGGATGCCCAAGGCGGATCTCTTTTTCGATATTGTATTCTTCATCGTGATCACTTCCGTCCTGTTGCAAGGAACGTTGATACCGCAGGTAGCGCGTTGGCTCCGGCTGGAAGCACCGGAAGAGCGGAGCCGGCCGTTCCCGCTGGAGTTCGCGCCGCCCACGAAAAGCATGAGCGAATTGGTGGAGATCCCGCTTCCGGATGGCTCGCCCGCAAGTGGCCGGCGGGTTGCCGACCTGGGGCTCCCCAAGTCCGCGCTGATCGTTTTGGTGGGGAGGGGCGAGGACTTCATAGCGCCTCGGGGGACAACGGTGGTAGAGAGTGGCGATCAACTGCTGGTGCTCGCCGATAAACGGGAGATCCCCGATCTTTATCGTTTGCTCGATCCGGAAGGCCGGCGCGGAAATTTATGACCGGAGGGCTGTCGCAGCAAAGCAGAAATGTCCTATTTGGGAAAGGTAGTAATGCTTATCGGTAGCACTGCTTTCCCTCTGTGCCCATTGTCGAGAACGGCACTCCTGAGGTGGGGGAATGTGGGCGTCCGCAATGGTGCTCATTTATGACAGTTCTACTTTGCTGGGACATAACTTTAACGGACTCTTGACATTCTGTATACATTGCAGTCATAATCTTCGCACCGGTTGTGAACGCCAGTTCAAGACCATCAAGAGGGGTAACATCATGCTTTGTCGCAAGATTGCCGTTTCCGCGCTGTGCGCGGTGCTCAGCATTTCCGCAGTTTTCGCCCAAGTTGGTACGTCGAGCATTACCGGCCGAACCACCGACACGTCGGGAGCCGTCATTGCCAGGGTTGCTGTCACCATCGTCCAACCAGCCACCAACTTCCAATTTGCCGGCGTTACTAACGAAGATGGAATCTACCGCGTGCCGTCGCTCTCGCCCGGCCTGTATCGCATCACATTCGAAGCTCCTGGCTTTAAACGAACGGTCCGCGACAACGTGGATCTGCGCACCGGTGACACGCTCGCCGTTGACGCAGTGCTGCAGATTGGCAACGTCACTGAATCGGTGGAAGTGACGGCGACGACGCCGCTGCTTGAGACCGAAACATCGGCGACCGGCACCGTGGTTGAGGGCGATGTACTGCATAAGCTGCCAATGTATCAGCGATACGTTGTCCTTACCTTGACGTTGACGCCTGGAATGACTATGGGCGGCTACGCCGGCGGCGGTGATCTTGGCGCGTACCACGTCGCCGGCCAACGCGCGGGAGCTATCGGCATATTTGAAGACGGCGTGAACGGGAACGACCAGATGGGCGGCACAGGTGCAATTAAACCGATCCAGAATGCCACAGAAGAAGTGAAAGTGCTCACCACTACGCTTCCCGCCGAATACGGTCACTCCGCCGGTGGAGTGGTCCAGGTGGTTAAGAAATCCGGTACAAATCAATTCCATGGTTTGGCCTCCAATTACGGCCGCGTCCGCCGGATGCAACACCGGCTGTTCTTTGACCGCTATCGCACCTCCGACAGCCAGCCGGGCGCGCCGAACGGCGTTGGCACTTTTTTCATGTTGCCCGAAGCGAATGCGAGCGGACCAGTGTATATCCCCAAGCTGTATGATGGCCGTAACAAGACGTTCTTTTTCTTCGCTTATCAGAAGCTTATCGAAAAGAAAACCGCTCAGGTAATTGCCACGACACCGAGCGCCGCGATGCGTGGCGGCGATTTTACTTTCGGCGGAGCGGGCAATCCCATTTACGACCCTGCGAGTACGCGCCAGGTGAATGGTGCGTGGGTGCGCGATCCGTTTCCGGGCAACGTGATTCCGCAGAACCGGTTTGATCCGGTTGCCCGAAAAATCCTTGCCCTTAACCCATGGGTCGCGCCGAATGTTCCCGGTAGCTTAACGTCCGGCGGTCCAAACAGTAACTTAATTGCCAATGAAAACGCGCGTGTCTACTTCGAAGATTTCAGCCTGCGCATGGATCATCAGTTCAATCAGAATTTTAAGATTTATGGAAGCTGGACCTACAATCACCAGAGCGGATTCAATCGCCCGATTAATATTCAAGTGAAGGACTTTGACGGCAGTCAGGGCACCGAGAATCCCTTCACGCAAAAGAACCTTTCCTTCGGCGCTACCAACGTCTTAAATCCAACCACGGTAAACGACGTCCGGGCTGGCTATTTACGGCGGCGCAACGACGGATTTTCCTACTCCGCCGACAAGAACTGGGCGCAGACATTGGGGATTCCAGGAGTTTCAGGTGCGTTGATGCCGCAGTTTGGCGGCGGCGACCGGTACTCGGCGGACGGTATCTATGGCCTGACTGGCAACGGCAACAACCGGCTTATCAATGAGACGCTGTCCTTCCGTGACGACTTGACCAAAATCCGTGGCACCCATGCGTTCAAGATGGGCTATGAGTGGTTGCGCTTCCGCCTGAACTCGACGGTCACCAACCGGCCTAGCGGTTCCTTCTTTTTCGACGGAATGACGGCCAACCTGCAACCCACGAACGCGGCAACGGTGCCGAACACAGGTAACACGTTCGCTGGCTTTCTGCTCGGCTCCGTGCGCCAGGCGCAGTTCGACGCCGAGTTGACGTCGTGGCTGCCTCGCTCTTCCATCAACAGCTTCTACTTTCAGGATGACTGGAAAATTACCCCAACCCTGACGTTGAACCTGGGCGTCAGATACAGCAACGAGAGCCCGTTCAGCACCAAATACGCATTGATGAGCAACTTCGACCCAACCGCCGCCGACACTGTGGTTGCCGGTGCGAAAGGCGCAATTACGCATCCCACCAGCGGGTTGAACAAGCGGGATAATAACAACTTTCAGCCGCGCATCGGCGCCGCATGGCATCCGCTGGATCGCGTAGTCTTCCGTGGCGGTTTTTCGTTAAACACGGTAGACGTGAAGTTCCCGGCGCAGAGGGGCCAGTTCGATGAGTTCGTCGCTCTGAACAATCAAGAGCGCAATCCCGGAGATCCGCGGCCACTGTTTCAGATCAGCCAGGGGCCTGCGGCGATCGCATTTCCGACCCGTCCGAACTCAACCTCCGGTTACGTAGGCACCAACTACGGATCTCGGAACGTAGAGTGGTGGGACCCGAATCTCCGCAATCCGTACGTACTGAACTGGAACCTCAGCACCCAGTATCAATTGAGCCAGAGTTACGTCCTGGACGTTGTCTATCAGGGATCCGCGGGCGTGGGGCTGCTGGAACGCTGGGAATATAACACGTTCCCCATCGACTTCGCCAAGAACGATCCGGCGTTGCGGAACCAGGTGTTCGCCGCCGCTCAAAACTACCGCCCGTTTCCCAACTACGGTAGCGTGAAGCTCCGCTCGAATTTTGGGCACTCTACTTACCACTCGGGCACCGCGAAGATAGAGAAGCGGCTTTCGAAGGGCCTGATGTATAGCGCGTTTTACACGTTCTCGAAGGCAATTGACAGCCAGGACAACGACAACGACGGCTCCGGCGTCGCTCCCCTGCAGAATCGCGGACTCGAAAAGGGCCGCGCCGGTTACGACCGCAATCACCGTTTCAATTTCTATTCAACCTACGAACTTCCCATTGGCAGGGGCAAGAAGTTCCTGAATAAGGGAGGGATCTGGAACCAAATCTTCGGAGGGAATGAGGTGGCCTGGATTCAGATGATCGAGAGCGGCAACCCGTACTCGTTTGATTTCGCCAATAGCCCGAACAACTACTTTCCGACATTCGCCGGGAATCGCCGGCCGGATCTGGTGAGTCAGCCGTCGCTACTACCGAATTGGGGCAATGTAGGCGGTGACCGCTTCACTCAAGCCAACCGTAACCCCATCATTGACATTAATAACTTCGCGTATCCCGCGGCATTCACTCCGGGCAACTCCGGGCGCAATATCATGACTGGTACCCGTTTGCTTTGGACGCAACTGTCCGCTCAGAAGAACTGGGTATATCGGGAGCGTTTCAAGGTGCAACTGCGCTGGGATTTCCAAAATCCGTTTCATAACTATAACTTCGACAAACCCAGCCTCCAGGTCGACTTCCGGAATCCGAAACTCTTCGGCAAGCTGCTCGCTGACCAACGAACTGCTTCCGTTGGTGGCCAGTCTTTGCAGAATCTGACGTTGCAGCTAAGCTGGTAGGCTCCTGAGATTTTACATCTCACGGAAAGGCTTTAGCTATGTGGACGGTGAATTTCACTGCACGGCTTCCGTAGGCGGCCAGGCGTTGATGAACTTGAGCTTGCAATTGAAATGGTAGTTTTGTAGTTCAGCGGCGCCGGTCTTGCATTCGAGGCCGGCGCCGATTCTTCCGTCACCGCTGCAAAACCTTCTCCAGCAGTTCCCCTTTCACATGCCCGTGTTCAGCGTGTCTGCCGGTTCGAACAGCATGATATGCGCCTCTCCGTCAGCGACAAGGCGATGCTGCATGCCGCGCGGGACGATAAGGAACCCGCCTTTATCCACCCACACGTCCTTGTCCTGGAACTCGATACGAAGGCGGCCATAAATTACCAGAAACTGTTCGTCTTCGTTGTCGTGACGATGCCAGACGAATGGCCCCGGCATCTTCGGTAACTTGACATGCCGGTCGTTTCACTCACCTATGATCTTTGGCTGAAAATGTTGGGAGAAGGACGCGAACTACTTCCGAAGAGATGACAAAAGCGGGCAGGGGTGAAGATTGGCTGGGAGGCAGGGATTCGAACCCCGATAAGCAGATCCAGATTCTGCCGTCTTACCGTTGGACGACCTCCCAGTAAGAACTTAGTTTACCAAACTTAGGAGCGCGATCGCACCTTTTGTTGCGCGGTCTTCTTCGGGCGGGCAGTATCTGCCTTCAGGCAGGCCTTCCAGCTCTCCAATTCACCTGGGAAGTCGAATTGGCCGTTCCAATAGAGAATCAGCGATTTGCGTCTGGATTCCGCCTTCTTTGCCAGCTTTTTACGAAGCGGATCGGCCCCATCCACATCTTTTAGCAGCTTCCGGACGCTGACCGCATCGCTGACGTCACCGAGCAATTGCTGAATCTTCCGCACCGCTTCCAGCCGTGTCTCGAGTTCGGCTCCAAACAGCGGTCGAAACAGCTCCAGCGTGTAGCGGAACTCCTTGGTGGCCAGCCGGAACTCGTGCATCTCGCCCCACGTCCGTTCGGGTTTCATCGCCTTCCGCCCGGCCGCGAAGAACTCCGCTGCCGTGCCTGGCAACCCGGCTTGCGGGTTCTTGCGGACGCTCCTATATTTCGCCACATGGCCTTCATGACCGCTCCAGTCCAGGCGCGATGGCCACTTGCCGGAGCCCAGAGCTTTGGCAAGTTCCAGCCCGGCACGCTCACGGCGATCCGTCAGATTGCCGGCGGGGTGGCGATGCTTTTTCAGAAACAACATGGCAATGTCGAGATCGCGAACCTTGCTCGAAAGCCGCATCACCCGGCGCAGTTGCTTCAGCACCTTCTTAGTCGTCCTGCTTTCCGGGAGGTACTGCTCAAACACCGTAAGACTTTGGACGAAACGCCGGATGGAAACCCGGATACGGTGAACAGCTTCCTCATCCTGCTTCCGGGCTGCGCCGTGAAGATCCTCTACAAGTTGGTGAGACAGCGCAGTAATTTGACCGCGGGCGAACTGTTCCATCGGCGACACGGCCATTTACGAGACCCTCCGCGCTCTGAGAAATTGCAGCGGCGACCCATAGATTTGCCGGAAGGATTCCGCGGCGCGCTCGACCGCCCAAAGCTCCAGATCGATATTCTCGCCCTCCACCGTAACCACCACGCCGCCACTCTTGATCTGGCAATCCATCCGCTCGATTTTTTGCTCCTGTCCGCTATCGAGACCATCTGCAATCCGTAGCAGCGGGGTCAACCACATAACCGCGCGCTTATCTTCCGGCGGCAGCTCCTGCACAACCTCGTAGCGGGCAGACGGAAGTGCCTTTCGATGGAACCGGCACAGCGCCGCCACCATAATGCGCTCGCGGGCGGTGAAACCGGGCATGTCGGAATTTTGAACGATGTAGGCCGAGTG